>PLAX01000161.1 GCA_003135255.1 Candidatus Dormiibacterota bacterium
CCGGACGATCCGGAGCTGGCCACCCTGCCCTTCACCATGGCCGCCGCCGCCCTCGCTTCGGACGTCGAGGTGGTGATGGGCTTCCAGGGCGAGGGCTGCCTTCTGATGAAGAAGGGGGTGGCAGAGACCGTCTCGGTCCCGGACCTCGCCCCGATCAGCGACCTCATCGGGCCCATCGCCGAGCTCGGCGGCAAGCTGCTGGTCTGCTGGCCCGGCCTGAAGAGCCGGGGCCTGGGCCAGGAAGACCTCGTTGCGGGAGCGGAGATCGTCGCCGCCGCCCGCCTCGTCGTCGAGGTCACCTCGGCGACCAACACCCTGACCTACTGAGAGGAGACCAGATGTCGACTGTGCTGACCGAGGCGGATGTCGCGGCGCTGAGCGTCGCCAAGGTCGTCGACGCCCGCGGCACCGGATGCCCGGGTCCGCTGCTGGAGGCCAAGAAGGCGATGCCCGGCGTCGCTATCGGTGAGGTACTCGAGCTCTGGTCGAGCGACCCCCAGACCAAGGCCGACGTGGCGGCCTGGTCGGGCAAGGTCGGCCACGGCTTCCTCGGTGCCGTCCCCGCCAAAGGATACGACCGGGTCCTCATTCGCCGGGCCAAGTGAGCTGAGACCGGACGCCATGCTGCAGCCCGCCACCTCTGTGGCCGGGGACGCTCGGGCCCATGGGCCCCGCGTCCTCGTCTTCTCGACCAACGCCATCTCCGACCCGGGCATCGACCTGGCGGGCAGCTCGCACATGCACTACTCGCCGGAGGTGGTCGTGATCAGCCTGCCCTGCACCAGCGGGGTGNNGACGGCGAGGAGTGCGGCTACCTCCCGGACTGCACGGCGCGCTCGTCGCGCATCGTGCAGGCGGCCCAGACGCTGATGGCCGAACGGGGGATCGATGGAAGCAGGGTGAAGATGGCGGCCATCTGCTCGGTCTGCGCCGAGCCGTTCACCCGCCAGGTGCGCGGCTTCACCGAGTCGCTCGCGGCCATGGAAGCGTAGGCGGCGATGGACACGTCGACGACCTACGACGCGCTGGTCATCGGGAGCGGGATCGGTGGCATGGAGGCCGCGATCAAGCTCGGCGACATGGGCCACCGTGTGCTTGTGGTCGAGAAGGAACCGTCGATCGGGGGCAAGATGATCTTGCTCAGCAAGGTCTTTCCGACCCTCGACTGCGCCAGCTGCATCTCGACGCCCAAGATGGCGGCGACGGTCCACCACCCCAACGTGACCGTCCTCACCCAGTCCCTGGTGGAGAGTGTCCGGGGCGACGCGGAGCGGGGCTTCCAGGTCACGGTGCGCCGTTCCGCGCGCTTCGTCGACGAGGCGCTCTGCACCGGGTGCCGCCTCTGCGAGACGGCCTGTACGGTGGCCGTCCCGGACCAGTTCAACGGGGAGATGGTCTCGCGGCGCGCCGCCTACATCCCGTTCCCCCAGGCCATCCCCCAGAAGGCGCTCGTCGAGCGCCCCGGCACCTCGCCGTGCACCTTCGGCTGCCCGGCGGGGATCAAGGCTCACGGCTACGTCTCCCTGGTGCGCAGCGGCAAGTACGAGGAGGCCTTTGGCCTGGTGGCCGAGACCACACCCCTCGTCGGGACCCTCGGGCGTGCCTGCTACGCGCCCTGCGAAACCGAGTGCACCCGGGGCAGCCTCGAAGGCCCGGTGTCGATACGGCGTCTCAAGCGCTTCATCGCCGACACCCACTACGCACTGCCCGAGCCGCCCACAACCGAGCGGCCGCCCGCGAATGGCAAGCGGGTAGCGGTGGTCGGCTCCGGACCGGCAGGGCTCACCGCCGCCTGGCAGCTGGCGCGCCAGGGATACGGCGTCCGGATCTTCGAGGCGGCCCCCGCGCCGGGTGGCGCACCCCGCCTCTCCATCCCCGCCTACCGGCTGCCGGCGGAGGTCGTCGAGCGCGACGTGGCCAACGTCATCGACCTGGGCGTCGAGATCGTCACCGGGAAGCGGGTCGACGACCTCGAGGAACTGCGCCGGCAGGGGTTCGACGCGGTGCTCGTGGCCACCGGGACACCGCGGCCGGCCCGGCTTCGCGTCCCCGGCGAGGAGAGCCTCGGTGGCGTCCGCGCAGCCCTCGACTTCCTCCGCGACATCCGGCTCGGTCACGCGCCCGACCTCACCGGCAAAGTGGTGGTGGTCATCGGCGGCGGCAACGTCGCCATCGACGCGGCGCGGAGCGCCCGCCGCCTGGGCGCGACCGCGGTGCACATGGTCTGCCTGGAGCGGCGCGGCGAGATGCCCGCCTACGCCTGGGAGGTCGGTGAGGCCCTGGACGAGGGCGTCCAGCTCCACTCCGGCTGGGGCATCGCCGGGTTCCGCGGCGCGGCGGCCGTCGAGGCCGTCGAGCTCAAGCGCTGCATCGCGGTCCTCGACGAGACGGGACGCTTCATACCCCGCTACGACGACGCCACCCGCGACGAGCTGGGCTGCGACATGGCCGTCGTCGCCATCGGGATGGGAGCCGACACGGCCGCCTTCCCCCTCCTCTCCCCCACCGGTGCGCGGGCGCTTCAGGCCGACCCGATCACCCTGCAGACGGCCCTCCCCTGGGTCTTCGCCGCCGGCGACGCCGTAACCGGACCCAAGACCATCGCCGAGGCGGTCGGACACGGCCGGCGCGCCGCCCACATGATCGACCGCTGGCTGCGCGACCTTCCCCTCGCCGGATTCGACGCGCCGCTCCCGGTCGTCGACAAGGCGGAGGTGCTCGCCCGGCAGCGCAGCCACAGCCTTCGGGAGCCACTGGACCGCACCCTCCGGCTGGTGGCGAGCCCCACCGATTTTGCCGAGCTCGAGCCGGCGCTCACCGAGAGCAAGGCACGCCAGGCCACCGGCCGCTGCCTGGACTGCGGGGTCTGTTCGGAGTGCCACCAGTGCCTCGCCGCCTGCCCGGCGGACGCCATCGACCTGGGCATGCGGCCGCAGAAGCTGGAGGTCGAGGTCAGCGCCGTCGTGGTGTCGACCGGCTACCGGCTCTTCCCCGCCGATCTCAAGCCGCAGTACGGGTGGGGGCGCTTCAAGAACGTGATCACCGGCACCCAGATGGAGCGGCTGCTGGCTCCCACCCGCCCCTACAACACGGTGCTCCGGCCGGGCGACGGCAGGGTGCCGGAGCGCATCGCCTACGTGATGTGCACAGGCTCGCGCGACCAGACCGTGGGCAACCCGCTCTGTTCCAAGTTCTGCTGCATGTACTCGCTGAAGCAGAACCAGCTGATCATGGGCGCCCTCCCCCTCGCCGACGTCACCGTCCACTACATCGACATCCGGGCCGCCGGCAAGGGCTACGACGAGTTCTTTGAGCAGGCCAAGGCGATGGGGACCACTTTCGTCAAGGGCCGGGTGGCCGGGATCAGCGAGACGGCGGACGGCAACCTGATCCTTCGCTACGAGGACATCGACGGCGGCGGGGTGATCGCGGAGGCTGAGTACGACCTCGTCGTCCTTGCAGTCGGCGTCCAGCCCAACCCCGAGGCGGCCCACCCCTTCGCTGACGGAGCCCTGACGCTGGACGAGCATGGCTACGTGGCGGAGGTCGACGAGGACCTCAACCCCGGCGCCACCAGCATCCCCGGCGTCTTCGTAGCNNCAGCTCGAGCGCAGGAGGGTGCCGGGATGACCACCGCCCCGCTTCCCCCTCGGGGAGGCGCACGCGACCCCGGCGCGGCCCCTGGCAGACGCCGGATCGGCGTCTACGTCTGCCACTGCGGCGGCAACATCTCCGACTACGTCGACGTCGAGCAGGTCGTCGCTGCCGTCAAGGCCGACGCCGACGTGGTGGTGGCGCGGGACGCCATGTTCACCTGCTCGGACGCCACCCAGCAGGAGATCGCCCAGGACATCGCCGAGCACCAGCTCGACGGCATGGTGGTCGCGTCCTGCTCGCCCAAGCTGCACACGCTCACCTTCCGCAGCGTGGCCCGGCGGGCCGGG
>PLAX01000121.1 GCA_003135255.1 Candidatus Dormiibacterota bacterium
AACTTCGGCTGCGGCAGCTCCCGGGAGCACGCCCCCCTCTCCATCAAGGCGAGCGGGGTGAGCGCGGTGGTGGCGCGCTCCTTCGCCCGCATCTTCTACCGCAACGCGGTCAACCTCGGGCTGCCCGTGATCCGCTGCGCCGACCTCCACGACGCCGTCCAGGACGGCGACGAGGTGGTGGTGGACATCGAGCACGGCACCATCGTGGCCAACGGTCGGATCTTCCAGGGCGAGGCACCCTCCGCGGTCGCCCGCCGCATCAGCGAGGCTGGCTCGCTCGTCGATTTGATCAAGAATCATGGCTGGGCCGCCATCGAAGAGGTGGTCTGACGGTGCCGAACGGTGAGGAGGTCTGACCATGGCTGGATTGACCGCAGCCTGTCCCGAGTGCGACGCCCAGGTGGCCATCGGCAGCGACGCCGAGGTCGGTGAGATCGTCTCCTGCCCGGAGTGTGGCGCCGACCTGGAGATCCGGGGGCTGACCCCGGCCCAGCTCGAGGTCGCCCCACCCGAAGAGGAGGACTGGGGCGAGTGACCCCTCCCCGTATCGGCATCCTCTGCTCGCGGATCCGGGTCGAGGAGAAGCTGCTCCTGCAGGCATTCCGCGCGCGGGGCGCGGAGCCGGAGCGGATCGACGACGACGAGGTCGTCCTCGACATCCGCGGGCCGGTGGGCGCCCCACCCCGGTGGGACGTCGTCTTTGACCGCAGCCTCAGCCAGACCCGGGGCCTGGCCGCCCTCCGCATCCTGGAGGCGCAGGGGGTGACGACCGTCAACGTGGCCGCCGTCGTCGCCACCTGCGGGGACAAGCTCGCCACCAGCGCAGCGCTCGCCGCCCACGGTCTTCCGTCCCCGCGAACCCTGGTCGCCTTCACCCCGGAGGCCGCGCTGCGCGCCATCGAGGAGCTGGGCTACCCGGTCGTGATCAAGCCCGCGGTCGGCTCCTGGGGCCGGATGGTCTCTCGTCTCAATGACCGCGACGCCGCCGAGGCGGTGCTCGAGCACAAGCGGGCCCTCGGCTCCGCCGCCGACTCCGTCTACTACATCCAGGAGCACGTCGACAAGCCGGGACGCGACATCCGCAGCTTCGTGGTGGACGGCGAGACCATCTGCGCCATCCACCGAATGTCCGAGCACTGGATCACCAACACCGCCCGCGGCGGCCACGCCTCCAACTGCCCGGTGACGGCCGAGATCGACCGCCTCTCCCGCGGCGCCGCCGCTGCGGTGGGCGGAGGGATGGTGGCCGTCGACCTCCTGGAGCGCGGCGACGGCGAGCTGCTCATCTCCGAGGTCAACCACACCATGGAGTTCCGCAACAGCATCGACACGACCGGTGTCGACATCCCCGGCCGGATGGCCGACCACGTGCTCGCTGTGGCCCGCCGGTCCGTCGCGATGGCCGCATCGTGAGTGCGAGAGTCGGTGCAGCGCCGCCGGGGCACGTCGTCGTAGTGGGGGCTTGCGCAGGCGGCAGTTGCAATGCCGCCGAGCACGAGGCNNGCCGGTTGGGGCGACGGGCCGCGTGAGGTCATGCTCCTCGGCCACCTGGACACCGTCCCCGGGACCATCCCGCCGCGCCGCGAGGCCGGCCGGATCTTCGGTCGCGGCTCGGTCGACGCCAAGGGCCCGCTGGCGGCGGCGATCGCCGCGGTCGCCCTCCAGCCGAGACACGGGCCGGCGCGCTTCACGGTGATCGGCTGCATCGACGAGGAGGGCGACTCGCGCGGCGCCCGCCAGGTCGCGACCCGCCCCTCCCCCGCCGCCCTCATCGTCCTGGAGCCGAGCGGCTGGGAGGCGGTGACCGTCGGGTACCGGGGCATCGTCCGGACCGAGCTGCGCATCGAGGACACCCTCCGCCACCGGGCCGCGCCCGAATCCACGGTGGCCGACCGGCTGGTGGCCCTGCTCGCCCGCCTCCAGGCGCAGCTCGACGAGCGCGGTGCCGGCAGGAGCCCCTTCCACCGGGCCGACCTGCGCGTCACCGGCCTCGAGGTGCAGGACACGGGCCTCCGCGAGACCGCCGTGGCACGCATGCAATTCCGGCTGCCCCCGGACCTCGGCTCCGCGTCCCTGCTCGACTGGCTGGACGGGGAGCGGGGCGAGGCCGAGCTCCTGGTTCAATTCGCCACCGACGCGGTCCACACGCCCCGGGACAGCCGGGTGGCACGGGCCCTCACCCGCGCCATCCGCCGCCAGGGAGGGGCCCCCCGGCACAAGGTCAAGACGGGGACTGCCGACATGAACCTCCTGGTCCCCCGCTGGGGTTGCCCCGCCGTCGCCTACGGTCCGGGCGACTCCCATCTCGACCACACCCCCGAGGAGGCCGTGGACGTCGCCGAGCTGGAGCGGGCGGTGGCGGTCCTCGGCGGCGCCCTGGAGGAGCTGAGCCGATGAGAGCCATCGTCCAGGGCGGATCGGGCTACGCCGGTGGTGAGCTGCTGCGGCTGCTCGCCGGCCACCCGGACCTCGAGGTGACCCAGGTCTCGTCCGAGCGCCTGCGCGGCAAGCCGGTCGCCGCCGTCCATCCTCAGCTCCGCGACCGGAACGAGCTCCGTTTCTGCGGCCTCGACGACCTGGAGCCCGCGGACGTCGTCTTCTCGGCGCTGCGTCACGGCGAGTCCGCACCGCGCATCGACCGCACCCTGGCCCTGGCCCCGGTCGTCGTCGACCTCTCCGCCGACTTCCGGCTCCACGACCCCGCCGACTACCCCCGCTGGTACGGGTGGGAGCACCCCCGCCCGGAGCTGCTCGCCGGCTTCGTGTACGGGCTGGCGGAGCTTCACCGCGAGCAGATCGCGACCGCTGACCGGCTGGCCATCGGTGGCTGTGTGGCGACGGCCGGCATCCTCGCCCTGGCACCCTTCGTCCGGGCCGGCCTGGTCGACCCGGCCATGCCGATCGTGGTCGACGCCTTGATCGGCTCCTCGGCAGCGGGCTCGGAGCCGACCGCCACGTCGCACCACCCCCACCGCAGCGGCGCCATGCACAGCTTCGCCGCCACCGGGCACCGCCACACCGCCGAGATCCTCCAGGAGCTGCGCGCCATCGGCACGGTCGGCGAGGTCGCCCTCAGCGTCACCTCCGTGGAGGCGGTCCGGGGCATCCTGGTCACCGCCCACGTCTGGCTCAGCGTGGCGGTGGAGGAGAGGGAGATCTGGCGGGTGTTGCGCACGGCGACCCGCGCCGAGCCGTTCCTCCGGGTCGTCAAGCAGGCCCACGGGCTGCACCGTCACCCGGATCCGCGGCTGGTCACGGGCACCAACTTCTGCGACCTCGGCTTCAGCCGCGACCCGCACTCCCGCCGCCTGGTGGTCACCGCGGCCATCGACAACCTGGTCAAGGGCGCGGCCGGCCAGGCGATCCAGGCGGCCAACATCCGGCTGGGCTTCCCGGAAACGGCGGGCCTGGAGTTCGGCGCGATCTACCCGCTGTGATCACCGTCGTCAAGATCGGCGGCAGCCTGGAGCTCGCCGAGGCTGGGCCCCTCCTCGCCGAGCTGGCCGGCTTCGATGGGCGGCTGATCGTCATCCACGGCGCCCACCTCCAGCTCGACCGGCTGGCCACGCTTCTCGGCCATCCCCCGCGGATGGTCACCTCGGTCCGCGGCGAGGTGACCCGGTACACCGACCGGCAGACCATGGACCAGTTCCTGATGGCGTACTGCGGTCTGGTCAACAAGCGGCTGGTGGAGGGATTGCGCCGCGAGGGGGCGGACGCGGTCGGGCTCTCCGCCATGGACGGGGGGATCGCCACGGGCCGGCGCAAGCGCGATCTCCGGATCGTCGAGGGCGNNCTATTGATCCTGATGAACGTGCCGGGCTTGCTCCGCGACCCCGCCGACGAGGCGAGCCTCATCCCGCGCCTCGGCCCGGACGAGATCGAGCCCCACCTCCCCCTGGCACGGGGCCGGGCCCGGGTCAAGCTGCTGGCCGCCCGGCGCGCACTGGAGGGCGGCGTGCCCGCGGTGGTCCTCGGCGACGGCCGCGGGGAGCGCCCGCTGGCCCGCGCGCTCGGCGGTTCCGGGACCTGGATCGCCGCTCCGGAGCATCTCCCGCTCGCCACCTGACCCGGAAAGCGGGAGGATTGCAGCGAGTGAGCCCCCACCCCGGCCTCCGCGAGGTCATCGCCGCCACCCCCGTGCCCCGCCCGCAGGGCTTCCGGCCGTGACCGACCTCCCTCTGCGCATCCTCCAGATCGTCGACGCGGCCGCCTTCCTGCTCATCGGGGTGCTCGCCCTCCGCGACTGGTGGCGGGGCCGTGAGGGACGGCGCGGCTACCTGGCGATCGCGCTGGGAAGCCTGGGGCTGGTCGCGCTCGGGGCCGGGATCGAGCCGCTCGTCGGCCACGCGGCGACCTTCGCCAGCGTTCTGGCCGTCACCTCCATGGTCTCGGCCGGCGCACTCGTCCTGTACCGGCACTCCGTGCTGCCCCTCCCGTGGTGGGCGCTCATGCTGGCGGGCCTCGCCCTGGCGAGCGCCACCGCGCTCAGTTTCGTGGTGGGGCTGCCGGTCGCCGCCCGCCCCGGGGTCGCGCCGACTCCGGATCAGAAGCTGGCGCTCGACCTCCTCCTGGTGGTCTGGTGCCTGGCAGTGGCGGAGCCCGCGTACCGGTTGGCCCGCCTCTCCGTCGACCTCCCCGCGGTGCAGCGCGCCCGGATGCGCTCGATCGCCGCCGGGTATGGCGGGATCATGATCGTGGCCGCCCTGATCCTGGTGGCCTTCACCATCGGCGGCGACCGCCTCGCCGTCGCCCTCCAGGCATTCGCCCTGGTCTGCGTCCCGCCGCTCTACGCGGGATTCGCGCCGCCCGGGTGGCTGCGCCGGATCTGGCGCCGGCCCGAGGAGGACCGCCTCCGCCACGCCATCCATGACCTCCTCCTGTACAGCCCTGACCGGGCTGCCCTGGCGGTCCGCGGCCTCGACTGGGCGATCCGTCTGGTCGGCGGCGGCGCCGGGCTGATCGCCGACGCGGGCGGCGAGCTGCTCGCCTCTCAGGGCATCTTCGACTCCGAGGCGCGCGAGCTCCTGGCGCGGCTGCCCCTCCCCTCCCCGGCCACCCTGGTGCGGCTGCGGAGCGGTCCCCACACCGCCATCGTCCACGCCCTCCCGATGAACGCCGGGCAGGGCGTCCTGGTGGTCCTGGCCGGCTCCCTCTCCCCCACCTTCGACGCCGAGGAGGCCGATTGGCTCGCCGGCTACACCGCCTCGCTCTCCATCGCCCTGGACCGGGTGCGGGTGGCCGAGCTGGCGGCGGAGACCGAGACCGAGCTGCGCAACGCCCGGGACTTGGCGGAGGCCGCCAACCGGGCCAAGAGCGAATTCCTCTCCCGGCTGAGCCACGAGCTGCGCACCCCGCTCACCGCCATGATCGGCTTCGCCGACCTCCTCCTCACCGAGCCTCTCGACCCCCAGCAGGAGCACCACGTCCGCACCATCCTCAAGGCGGGCGACCATCTGCTGGCCCTGGTCAACGACATCCTCGACATCTCCCGGATCGAGGAGGGCCGGCTCTCCCTCTCCCCGGAGCCGGT
>PLAX01000164.1 GCA_003135255.1 Candidatus Dormiibacterota bacterium
GCCGGCTGCTCGAGGGCCGGCTACTTGAAGAAGAGCTCGATCAGCGCCGGGCCCAGCAGGACCACGAAGATGCACGGGAAGATGCAGCCCATCATCGGCAGCAGCATCAGCACCGGAGCCCGGTGGCCGGCCTCCTCGGCGCGCTGCTTGCGCTTGCGACGCATCTCCTCCGACTGGATCCGCAGGACGTTGACGACGCTCACACCGAGTGGCTCCGCCTGCACGACAGCCCGGCAGAACTCGGTCAGCTCGTCGACCTCGTTGCGCTCGGCCATCGCCATCAGCGCCTCGCCGCGAGGGCGGCCGAGCCGGACCTCGTTGAGCAGCTTCTGGAACTCGATGGCGAGCAGGCTCTGGTCGGCGTCGCCGATGCGCATGATCGCCATGTCGAGGGAGAGCCCTGCCTCCATGCAGACAGTGAGCAGGTCCAGGACGCCCGAGAGCGCCAGCAGGATCTCCTTCTGCCGGCGCTTGGCCTTCCGCTCCAGGGAGAGGGTCGGGTACATGTAGCCCGCGACGGCTCCGACCACGATGATGAGGTAGTTCTCGGGAGGGGCCAGGTCGGCCAGCAGGGAGAGCCCGAAGCAGATGACACCGCCGGCCACGGGGAGGATCAGACGAAGCGCCAGCAGGGTCTCGGGCCTCTGACGCGACCCGGACCTGGCCACCAGCTTGCGGAGTTGCTGGAGCTGCCCGTCCTTTGTTCGTTTGGCGATGACGCCGCCGATGGCGCTGAGGATCGGCAGGACGAGCCGGTCAAACGCGGGTTGGGTGAAGTCGCCGGTGTCCAGGTCGATGTCGTAGGCGGCGGCATTGGGGACGCTGGAGAGTCGCTGCTCCAGCAGGCTGGCGAGCGGGGTCGACGGCACCATCAGCCAGACCGCCAGGAAGACGACCAGCACGATCACGGCGCCAGCGCCAACCAGGACGATGAGATGGCTGCTCATATCTTGATGTTCACGAGGCGGCGGATGAGGCCATAGCCGCAGAGGACCAGGAAACCGGCGAGCCCGAGCATGACCTGGCCGGCGGTCTTCTGGAGCATCGGGTCGAAGTAGCTCGGGGCGATCAGCATCAGGATCCCGGCCATGCCGAAGGGCATGCAGATCAGCACCCAGCCCTGTGCGCGAGCCTGACCGGTGAGTGACTTGATCTCGCCCTTGATCCGCACCCGCTCGCGCACCGTGAACTCGATGGTGTCGAGGATGTGGGCGAGGTTGCCTCCCACCTGCGACTGGATCTGAACGGCGATGAGCAGCAGGCGAAGGTCCTCGGACTCGTTGCGCCGGACCATCCGGCTGAGCGCCTCGTTCATGGGCAGGCCGAGCTGGACCTCCCGGGTGACCCGTCCCAGCTCAACGCCCATGGGCGCAGGCATGTTCTTGGCGGTCAGGTCGATGGCCTGCGCAAAGGTGTAGCCGGCCTTCATCGAGCCGCTCAGCTGAAGGATCGTCGGAGAGAGCTGGGCGTTGAACGCCTTGGTCCGCTTCGACTGCCGGAAGCGGACGAAGAACTGAGCTGCCGCATACCCGAGGACGCCGCCGATCAGGCCAAAGAGGATCGCCCCAAAGCGCAGGTACGCGAGCGCTCCGCCCACAGCTGCCGCTCCAATCGAGATCAGCACCCACTCCGTGGGCCGCACCTTGAGGTCGGCGCGCGCCAGGCGATCGGCCATGTGCGACCCCCGGTCGGTCCGCTCGAACCGGCTGCCGACGGCGGACTGGACGGCGTGGCGGATCTGCCCGAGGGGGTCCCGAGGGGCCGCCGCCGCCTTGGGCACCAGCGGCACGACCTCCCCAAGGTTGCGCAACCGGCGGTGAAGGATCGAGTCGCCGCTGGGCAGGATGAAGACCAGCATGGCGGCAAAGAGCGCCACTGCCCCACCACCGGCCAGGAGAATGGTGGGCGACGTCATCTCCGATCGTTCCCGGCGCTCAGGGCGCTCAGCCCCCGAAGAAGTCGTTCGGAACGGTGACGTTCCCCGGTCCGGCGCCGATGGCGGGCACCGGCGAGGCGCTCGCGCTCGGGTAGTCGTGGGAGGAGACGATCAGGTACTGGATGGTCAAGCCCGAGGTGTCCTCAACCGTCGCCATGGCGGCAGCGTCCTGGCGGGGCAGCTCCGCCATGACGAGAGCCGACCCGGCGGACGCTGCGGCGCTGGACGACGCCGCCGGAGAGGCACTCGAGGAGGCGACGGGGCCGCCGCTGCCCTCACTGGTCTCGAGGACCAAGACGTTCTGGTAGGCCCAGTAGAGGGTGGGGGGTGTGGCGTTGGCGTTGTACACGAGGATGTCGATCCGGTCGCCGGTCTGGATGAAGCCGCCCGTGCCCATGCCGGTGCCGCTGCTGGCGGCGGGGTTGTAGGGGAGCGCAAAGGCGACGTAACCGGTCGGGAGCACGGCGGGCAACCCGGCGGCCGGCGCCGCGGCGGCGGCCGGGGCGGTCGTCACCTCCGAGCTCAGGATCGGCAATCCGGCGACGATCGCAGAGGCGGCGTACTCCTTGGACGCGGTGAGGGCGGCGATGCTCGGGTAGTCAGCCCCGCCGGCGGTCGTGAGCACATTCAGGACATCCGTCGAGACGGCTGCCGTCTTGAGGTTGCTGGCGGTGAGCAGCGTCCCCACCGGGATGTCGGCGCTGGCCTCCACCACCGTCGCGGTGGTGACCGGGGGAGCGGTCGCGGTGGTCGTGGTCCCCGAGCTGGTGGCCGGCGTCTTGTTGGTGTACTCGATGGCGAGGTAGAACGCGCCGGCCGCGATGAGGGCGGCGACAACGGCGACGAGGACGCGGCGGCGGCGCTGGGCACTGACAGCCACTGTTTCCTACCTATGACTCCGCGATGGGGCCCCCGCTCTCACTCCGAGCCACGCGGGAGACCCGATGGGCTTTGGCGGTCCTTGTGGATCCGCTGCCCAGATCGTGCCGGGACGTCAAGGCGGAGGAACGAGCGCGTCATCGAACTGTGAACGCCCTGCGGCATTCAGGGGACCGGGTGACGGGCGTGCGGTTACGAATCGGGGCCGGAAGGCTTGGCGCCCGCTGGTAGCATCGGGCGGTGCAGCGGAGAATCCGGCTCTACCTCGTCCGCCACTGCGACGTGGCCAACCCGCGCGGGGTCCTCTACGGCTACCTGCCGGGCTTCGGATTGAGTGCAAAGGGCCTCGCCCAGGCCGAGTCGCTGGGCCAGCGGCTGGCCGGGCAGCCGGTCCGGGTGATCCGGACCAGCCCCCTGGAGCGGGCCCGCCAGACGACCTCGATCATCGCCCGGCATCTCGACAGCCCCGAGGTCATCGTGGACGACGACCTGGTCGAGGCGCGATTCGGTCTCTACCTCCAGGGCGTCCGCTACGCCCAGGTGCCATGGCGGCGCCCGCTCTGGTGGGTGCACATGGCCTACCCCGGCCTGCTCCGGCGCGATGAGAGGGTTGGTGCGATGGCGGGGCGGGTCGAGCNNAGGCCTTCTGGATCACGTACCTGCACCGCCACCCCTGGGCCCTCCACCACCTGCAGTGCGCCAAGGGGGGGCTCCTCGCCCTCGACTACGAGAGCGGGAAGCTCGTCAAGGTCACCTACGTGCCGCCCCAGGTCGCCGCCCCGGCGCCGGTCTGATCGGGCCTCAGCCTCCGACCAGGGTCCCCTCGGGATCGAAGNNCGATCCCGGTGAGGCTCCTCCGGGGCACCCCACCGCGGGCGATCAGGGCCCCGACGTGATCCGAGCCGGGATCGGTGCTGAGCCCGGGGACGGCCATGCCGGCGTCCGCGAGGGCCGCGGTGAGGGCCGTGAGCGTGACCCCCGCCTCGGCCCGGACGACCCCATTGGAGGCGTCGACCTGGACGGTGGAGAGGCGACCCATGCTGAGCAGGGCTCCGTCCCTCAGGGGATCGGCTCCCTCCGCCGCCGGGCCGCTCGTGAGACGCAGGCGAAGGCGTCGCTCCTGGGCAATGCGCAGCACGGCGGCGACGCCGTCCGGTGAGCTGGGGGCGAGCACCGATCCACCGTCGAGGACGGTCTCCTCTCCCAGAGCGTCGACCAGCAAGCGGTGGAGGCTCGCGTCCACTGGCGGCTGAGTGTAGATGCCGCGGCCCCGGGTGCCGTGAGGTGAGCTCCGCGCCGTCCGAGATCAAGTTGACGCCGCAACCGGGCAGCCCGTATAGTTGCCCGACGATGCACACCGCGCACGCCTCGAAACAGTTCGCCGGACGCAAAGCCCTCGCAGGGGCCAGATCCGCCGGTACGAAGTAGAGGCGCGCGCCGCGAGGCGCTCCCGCCGCCGCGGAAGAGGGCTCCCCCAGAGCGAGGGAGCCCTCTTCGTCTGTCCAGAGCAGTTCACGAGCAAGTCCGCGGGAGTCCCATGAGCATCCAGTCGCAATCGCACCCGATCCGTGTCGTCGTCCTTCCCGGCGACGGCATCGGCCCGGAGGTCATCGCCAGCGCGGTGAGCGTCCTCGAACGCGCCGCCTCCGCCCACCACCTCCACCTCGAGCTGACCGAGCGGCCGATCGCCGGAGCCGCCATCGAGGCCGAGGGACGCCCCCTCCCCGAGGCGACACTGCAGCTCTGCCGCGAGGCCGACGCCGTCCTCTTCGGCGCTGCCGGGGCCCCGCGCTGGGACCATCTGCGCGGCGACGCGAGNNACCGCTGCGGCCCGAGGTCACCCGCGGCACCGACTTCATCGTCGTCCGCGAGCTTTCCGCCGGCGCCTACTACGGCGCTCACGGCCGGAGCGGCGAGGGCGACTCGGAGCGCGCCCACGACACCATCACCTACAGCCGCAGCCAGATCGCGCGCGTCGTCGGCTTCGCGTTTGAGCTGGCCCGTGGCCGCAGCCGCCATCTCACCTCGGTGGACAAGGCGAATGCCCTCGTGAGCGGACGGCTCTGGCGCGACGTCACCTCCGAGCTGGCCGCGGACAACCCGGATGTCGCCCTCGATCACCAGCTCATCGACAGCTTCGCGCTGCGCATGCTCCAGCAGCCGTCAGCGCTGGACGTGGTGGTCGCCGAGAACCTCTTCGGCGACATCCTGAGCGACGAGGCGGCGGCGATCAGCGGGTCGCTCGGCCTGATGGCGTCGGCCAGCCTCAATCCCGACGGCGGCCCCGCCCTCTACGAGCCGATCCACGGCACGGCACCGGACATCGCCGGGCGCGGCATCGCCAACCCGGTGGGCTCGATGCTGAGCGTCGCCCTCCTCTTCGAGCACTCGCTCCGCCTCCCCGAGATCGCGGCGGAGATCCGCACCGCGGTGGACGCGGCCCTCGACGCCGGAGCACGCACCCCCGACCTGGGTGGGACCAGCTCGACCGGCGAGATGACCGCCGCCGTGCTCGATGAGCTGAGCGCCCGCGCGCCGCTGGAGGTCCGACCATGACCGTCGAGCGCATGGCCATCATCGACTCGACCCTCCGTGAGGGCGAGCAGTTCGCCGGGGCCGACTTCACCACCGATCAGAAGCTGGAGATCATCGCCGCCCTCGACGAGTTCGGCGTCGACTACATCGAGATGACCTCCCCCGCGGCCTCGCCCCAGTCGGAGGCCGACCTGAGGGCCGCGGTCGCCGCCCGTCCCCGGGCCCGGGTGCTCACCCACACCCGCTGCTCCATCGAGGATGTGGACCGGGCGCTCGCCGCCGGCGCGGACGGCGTCAACGTCCTCTTCGCCACCTCCGACGTGCTCCGCCGGGCGAGCCACCGCCGCTCCCTCGACGAGGTGATCGACATCGCCTGCCGGGTCATCAGCCATGTCCGCAGCGCCGGCCGCGAGATCCGCTTCAGCTGCGAGGACGCCTTCCGCAGCGACCTGGAGGAGATCCTGGCGGTGTACCGGGCCGTCGACGCCTGCGGACCCGACCGGGTCGGCATCGCCGACACGGTCGGCATCGCCACCCCGCGCGAGGTCGAGGAGATGGTGGTGGCGGTGCGGGCCGCCGTCGGCTGCGACATCGAGTTCCACGGCCACAACGACACCGGCTGCGCGGTGGCCAACGCCCTGGCCGCCCTGGAGGCCGGCGCCACCCACATCGACACCACCGTGCTCGGCATCGGCGAGCGCAACGGGATCGCCTCCCTCTCCGGGCTCATCGCCCGGATCGGCACGGTGTCTCCCGAGCGGGTTGACCCCTACCGCCTCGACCTCCTCCCCCAGCTCGACGCCCAGATCGCCCGCATCCTCGGCATCGGGGTGCCCTTCAACGCCCCCATCACCGGCGCCTTCGCCTTCACCCACAAGGCGGGGATGCACAGCAACGCGGTGCTCCGCGATCCGCGCAGTTACGAGGTGCTCCAGCCTGAGCGTTATGGCCTGGATCGACAGATACTCATCGGCCACCGGCTGGTCGGCCGCAACGCCATCCGCGATCGCGCCGGGAGCCTCGGCCTCGACCTCGGCGAGGAGCAGATCGCGGCGGTCACCGCCGAGATCAAGCGGCTCGCCGACTCCGCAACCCTCGCCGACGAGCAGGTGGACGACCTCCTGCTCAGCTGGCGCAACCCCGCCGCTTAGCCCACACATCAGGAGAATCCACACCGATATGGGAACACTGGTCGAAGCGATACTCAGCCGGCGCGTGGACCGGCCCGTCCACGCCGGCGACACGGTGGTCGCCGAGGTCGACGCGGTGATGGCCCACGATGTCACCGGGCCGCTCGCCATCGACGCCTTCCGCAGCCTGGGGATGCCGATCTGGAATGCCTCGCGGACCATCTTCAGCTTCGACCACGTGTTCCCCTCGAACAGCGTGGCCGCCAGCGAGCTGCACCGCCGCATCCGTGAGTTCGCCGCCGAGTACGGGATCCGCAACCTCTTCGCCGAGGGGATCTGCCACCTGGTGATGGTGGAGCGCGGCTTCGTCCGCCCTGGCGGCGTGGTGGTCGGTGCCGACTCCCACAGCACCACCTACGGGGCGCTGGGCTGCTTCGCCACCGGGATGGGCTCCACCGACATCGGGGTGACCATGGCCACCGGGCGCTCCTGGTTCCGGGTGCCGGAGACCCTCCGGATCGAGGTGACCGGGACGCTGGCCCGGGGCGTCCAGGCCAAGGACCTCGCCCTCCACGTCATCCGCCAGCTCGGCGCCGAGGGCGCCAACTACCTGGCCGTCGAGTGGGGCGGCCCGACGGTCAGCGCGATGGGACTGTCAGAGCGCCTCACCCTCTCCAACCTCTCCGTCGACTTCGGTGCCAAGTGCGGGCTCTGCGAGGTGGACGCCAAGACATGGGAGTACCTCCACCTCCCCGACGGCGGCGACCTGCGCCCGACCGAGCCGTGCTACGCCGAGGTCCTGCGCGTCGACGTCAGCGAGCTGGAGCCACAGGTATCGGCGCCGCCCGCGATCGAGAACGTGCGACCCCTCTCGGAACTGGCCGGCACCCGCCTCGACGAGGTGTTCATCGGCAGCTGCGCCAACGGGCGGATCGAGGACATGGCGGTCGTCGCCGGCATGCTCGAGGGCCGGCAGGTGAGCTCGACCACCCGGACCATCATCATCCCGGGCACCCGGATCGCCTACGTGCAAGCGCTGGAGCGCGGCTACATCGACACCTTCGTGCGCGCCGGGGCGGTGGTGATGCCCTTTGGCTGCGGACCCTGCCTGGGCCGCCAGCACGGTACCCTCGGCCCCGGCGAGCGCGCCCTCTCGACCAGCATGCGCAACTACCCGGGCCGCATGGGCAGCCCGGACGCCGAGATCTACCTGGCCAACCCGGCGGTGGCGGCGGCGTCCGCCCTGGCCGGGGTCATCGCAGACCCACGGGAGGAGAACTGATGGCACGGGTCTTCCGCTTCGGGGACGGCATCTCCACCGACGCCATCATGCCCGGCCGCTACAACCTGACCACCGACCCGGCGGCGCTCGCCA
>PLAX01000130.1 GCA_003135255.1 Candidatus Dormiibacterota bacterium
CGACTTCAGCGTCTCGGCGCCCGGGGAGGCCGAGGTCGCCTTCGTGGTCAGCGACGAGTTCCAGGGTCGAGGCGTCGCCTCGCTGCTCCTCGAGTACCTGGCGGAGGTCGGCCGCGCGGTGGGGATCACCCGCTTTCGCGCCGAGACCATGGCCGAGAACCTGCCCATGCTCGAGGTGTTCCGCCACGCGGGGTTCATCGAGCGGGTGGGGACGCCCGAGGCCGGTGTGGTCGGGGTCAGCCTCGACATCACCGACGTTCGCGGCGTGAGGGCGGCGAGCGGTGAGCGTGAGCGGCTCGCGTCGGTGGCCGCGTTGCGCGGGGTTCTCGAGCCCAAGAGCGTCGCCGTGATCGGCGCGGGGCGCGCCCCGGGCGGGATCGGCCACGCGATCCTCCGCAACCTCATCCAGAGCCCCTTCAACGGCCGCGTCTACCCGGTCAACAAGAGCGCGGACAACGTTTCGGGCGTGCCAGCCTGGCCCTCCATCGGCGCCATCCCCGGCAAGGTGGACCTGGCGGTCATCGCCGTCCCGATCAGCGCGGTCCTCGCCGCCGTCCACGAGTGCGGCGCCGCCGGCGTGGGCTCGCTGGTGATCATCAGCTCCGGCTTCGGCGAGACCGGGGCCGACGGCGCGGCGAAGGAGCGGGAGCTGCTGGACGTCGCCCGCAGCTACGGCATGCGCGTGGTCGGGCCCAACTGCATGGGCGTCATCAACACCGACCCCGCGATACGGCTCAACACGACCTTTGCCCCCAGCCAGCCACCCACCGGGAACATGGCGTTCTTCACCCAGTCGGGAGCACTCGGGGTGGCGGTCATCGACGAGGCGGGACGGCTCGGCATCGGCCTCTCGGGCTTCGTCTCCGCCGGCAACAAGATCGACATCTCGGGCAACGACCTGCTCCAGTACTGGGAGCAGGACGAGCGCACCGACGTCATCCTCCTCTACCTCGAATCCTTCGGCAACCCGCGCAAATTCGCGGAGATCGCCCGCCGGGTGTCGCGACGCAAGCCGATCATCGCGGTGAAGGGAGGCAAGAGCACGGCGGGGGCACGCGCCGCCGCCTCGCATACGGCCGCCCTGGCCTCGCCCGACGTTTCGGTCGACGCCCTCTTCCGCCAGTCGGGCGTGATCCGGGTGGCCTCGCTGGAGCAGCTCTTCGACGTCGCCCGGGTGGTGGCCACGGCGCCACTGCCGGCCGGCAACCGGGTGGCTGTGGTGGGCAACGCCGGTGGCGCCGGCATCCTGACCGCGGATGCATGCGAGGCCGCCGGGCTGGTGCTGCCCGAGCTGAGCGCGGAGACGATGGAGCGCCTGCGCGAGACGCTCAACTCCGCCGCCGCTCTGGGCAACCCGATCGACATGACGGCGATGGGAGGTCCGGAGGAGTACCGGGCCGCGCTCCAGGCCGTGCTGGCCGACCCCGCGGTCGACTCGGTGATCACCATCTTCACCCCGCTCCACACCGACGCCGTCGGGATCGCCGAGGCGATCCGGCTGGTCGCCCGTGAGGCCACCAAGCCGGTCCTCGCCGCGGTCTTCGGCGACGCCCAGGAGCGGCTCCGCGCCAGCCGGGACATGCCCGTCTTCACGTTCCCGGAGGCTGCCGCCTACGCCCTCGGCGCGGTCGCCGACTACGCCGCCTGGCGGAGGCGTGACCCCGGGACCGTGGTCGTGCCCTCGGACATCGACCTGGGAGCGGCCCGGGAGATCGTGCAGAAGGCGCTCGCCGCGAACCCCGAGGGATGCCAGCTCGGGCCGCTCGACGCGGCCGCTCTGATGCGGTCGGTGGCCGTCCCGGTGGCGATGACCACCCGGGCCGACACCGCGGACGAGGCCGTCGCGGTCGCCGAGGCGATGGGCTACCCCGTGGTGCTCAAGGCGGCCGCCCCGGATATGGTCCACAAGACCGAGCGGGGCGGGGTGCTCACCGACATCGCCTCTGCCAAAGCGCTGCGGACGGCCTTCGACACCATGCAGGCCCGCCTCGGCGACGAGATGGGTGGCGCGATCGTCCAGCCGATGCTGGGCGCGGGTGTGGAGACCATCGTCGGCGTCGTCCGCGACCGCCACTTCGGGCCCCTGCTCGTCTTCGGCTCCGGTGGGACGGCCGTCGGGCTGACCCATGACCAGGGCTTCCGGGCGGTGCCGCTCACCGACCGCGACGTCACCGAGCTGATCCGCGAACCACGAGGCTCGGCGCTCCTCTTCGGGTACCGGGGGACCTCCCCCTGCGACACGGAGGCGCTCGCCGGGATCATCCAGAGGATCAGCGCCCTGGTGACCGCACTGCCGGAGATCGCCGAGATGGACCTCAACCCGGTGATCGTGAGCCCCGCGGGCGCGGTCGCGGTCGACGTTAAGGTCCGGGTGGAGGCGGTTCCGCACGACCCGGTCGTGGAGGCGCGGCACCTGCGCCGGCCGAGCTCGGCCAAGCACTAGCAGGGGCTAGGAGGCCGCCCCCGGGGACCCCGGGGGCGGCCTCGGGTATCTCTACCCCGGGCAGTGAGGGCCTTCGGCCCTGGCCCTGTCTCTCTCCGGCCGGGAGAATCGGCCACGTATGGCGCTGGATCTCGCTCGCTGGCAGTTCGCGATTGTCACCGTCTTCCACTTCTTCTTCGTGCCCATGACGATCGGGCTGAGCTTGCTGGTGGCGGTGATGCAGACGCAGGCGTACCGGAGCAAGGACGTCACCTGGGACCGGCTCAGCCGCTTCTTCGGCCGGATCTTCCTGATCAGCATGGCCGTCGGCATCGTCACCGGGATCGTGCTGGAGTTCGAGTTCGGCCTCAACTGGTCCGCGTACTCGATCTTCGTGGGCAACATCTTCGGTGCCCCCCTGGCCATCGAGGGTCTGTTCGCCTTCTTCCTGGAATCGACCTTCGTCGGTCTGTGGATCTTCGGCCGCAACCGGCTGTCTCCGGGCCTGCACCTCGCCACCATCTGGCTCACCAGCGCAGGCACCATCATCTCCGCGTTCTGGATCCTGGCCGCCAACGCGTGGATGCAGAACCCGGTCGGCTACAAGATCTTGAACGGCCAGGCGGTGCTCACCAACTTCTGGGCGGTGCTCGGCAACTCGACCCTCTGGGCATCCTTCGTGCACACGGTGTTGGGGGCGCTGGCCACGGGCGCCGCGCTGGTGCTCGGTATCAGCATCTGGCGGGGCCATCGCAGCGCCCACGACCAGGCGCAGCGCGAAGCCTTCCGGCGGGCGGCCCGGCTCGCCGCCGGTCTGATGCTGGTGACCGTCGTGCTGGTAGCCATCTCCGGCGACCTGCAGACACGGCTCATGGATGCCCAGCAGCCGATGAAGATGGCGGCCGCAGAAGCCATCTACAACACCCAGAACGGGG
>PLAX01000087.1 GCA_003135255.1 Candidatus Dormiibacterota bacterium
CCGAGTTTCACTTTGGGTCCTCGGCCTGCCAGGTGGAGGGGGAGCTGGTCCCGGTCGCCGAGATCACGCTCTCGCCTGAGGACGGGATCTTCTTCGAGCACCACGTGATGCTCTGGAAGGACGAGACCGTCCCGGTTGCCGTGATGCCCCTTCCGGGTATGGTCAAGCGCTCATTCGCCGGGATGCCGCACATCGTGACCACCGCTCGCGGCCCCGGCCGGATTGCCTTCTCCCGCGACGCCACCGGCGAGCTGGTCGTGCTGCCTCTCCACCCGTCCATGGAGGTGGACGTGCGGGAGCACGCCTTCCTGCTCGCCTCCCACACCGTTCAGTACTCGTACACCCGGATCCAGGGAATGCGCACCGCACTCTTCGGAGGGCAGGGGATGTTCATGGACCGTTTCGTCGTCGCCGGCCAGCCGGGGCTGCTCATCCTCCACGGCTACGGCAACGTCTTCGAGCGCCTGCTCGCGGCCGGGCAGTCGATCCTTCTCGAGCCGGGCGCCTACCTCTACAAGGACTCGTCGGTGCAGATGACGGTCGAGAGCCAGAAGCTCTCCACCGGGCTCTTCGGCGGGGCCGGGCTGCACATGGTACGGATGACTGGGCCGGGGCGGATCGGCATCCAGTCGATGTACGTCCACCACGCGACCGAGTAGCGGCGAGATGGCCTCCAACCCGCCGCCGCCTGGTACCGGCCCGAACTGGGGCTCTCCCGCCAATCCGGCGCCCTCTCCGGGACAGGGTTCTCCGAACTGGGGCACGCCCGCCAATCCGACGCCCCCGGGGCAGGTTCAGCCGGGCTGGAGCCCTCCGCCCGGCTCGCAGCCGCCCGCCCCGGCCGGGCCCCCGCCCGGCATGCCATTCGCGCCGCCTGGCATGCCATTCGCGCCCCCGCAGCCGCCGCCCTCCATGGCCCAGCCGCCAGCTCAGGCGACCGCCGCGCCGGGCTCCTACAGCTGCCCCTGGTGCGGCTTGTCGAGCCAGAACCCCGGCACGAGCTGCCCCTCCTGCGGTGCCCCCGTCGATATCCGGGCAATTCAGGACACTTCAGGGTGGACCCAGCTTCCCGCGGTCAAGGACATGGCCCGGATCCAGTTCGGCCAGTCCACCTGCCAGATCGAGGGGACCGTGGTCCCGGTGGCGGATGTGACCCTCGACGGCGGCGAATCCGTCTTCTTCATGCATCACACCCTGCTGTTTCGCGACGACGGGGTGAGCATCGACACCGTGAAGCTCCGGGGCGGCTGGAGCCGGATGTTCGCGGGCATGCCTCTGGTGATGGTCCAGGCGAGCGGCAAGGGACATATAGCGTTCAGCCACGATGCGGCGGGAGAGATCGTGGCCCTGCCGATCCAGGTCGGCAGCGGTGTCGAGGTGCGCGAGCACACCATGCTGATCGCCAGCGGGACCACCGCCTACGACTGGGTGATGAGCGGGATCTTCTTCAGTACCCAGAAGGGCAACGACCAGGAGACCCATTTCCCGATGGGCCAGTTCCTGGACCGTTTCACGGCACCGAGGGCTCCCGGGCTGGTGCTGCTCCACGCCAAGGGGAACGCCTTCGTCCGGCGTCTCGGGCCCGGCGAGACGATCCTCATCAAGCCCACCGCGTTGCTCTACAAGGACCTCTCCGTCTCCATGCACCTCCACTTCGAGCACCCGGGCGGGACCTGGCGCTCGTGGCGGTCGTGGGGGAACCGCTACCTCTGGCTGCGCTGCATCGGCCCGGGTCGGGTGGCGGTGGAGTCCGCTTTCGTTCCCGTCGAGGATCCCGGTTTGGACCTGCTCGGCAGCTCGCCCGCCACCAACCGGCAGTGGTGAGGGACCAGCTGACCGCCTAGCAGGGTGCCCGGTCGCTGTCGCCGCGATCGGGGATGCCCGCATATACTCGATCGATGCCCAGGTCGATGTGGCGGGGTGCCATCAGCTTCGGGATGGTCGCCATCCCGGTGCGGATGTACCTCGCCAACGAGTCGAAGGGGGTCTCCTTCCGCCTCCTCTGCCCGCGGGACGGCGCGCCGCTCCGGAACAAGCGCTGGTGTCCCGTCGAGGACTGCGAGGTCGGCTGGAACGACGCTGTCCGTGGCTTCGAGGTCGGCAAGGACGAGTACGTTCGGATCGAGGACGAGGAGTTGGACAACCTGCCCCTGGCCTCGACCCGGACCATCGAGATCCTGGAGTTCTGCGAGGACTCCGAGATCGACGCCGGCGTCTACGTCAAGGGCGCCTACTACCTCGAGCCCGAGGCCGTCGGGGTCAAGCCGTACCAGCTTCTGAGGAAGGCGCTGGAGAAGACCGGGAAGGTGGCGGTCGGCAAGGTTGCCGTACGCGACCGTGAGCACCTCTGCCGCCTCGCCCTCCACGAGGGGGCGATCCTGCTCAACACCCTGCACTGGCCGGACGAGATCCGTGACCCGGGCCAGCTCACCCTCCCTGACGCCGAGGTCGAGGTCCACGCCCGAGAGCTGGAGATGGCGGTGATGCTGGTCGAGAACCTCGCGGCGCCTTTCGACCCCGCCCGGCATCGGGATGGGTATCGAGACGCCGTCCAGAGCCTCGTCGAGGCGAAGCTCAACGACCGGCCGCTCGAGCGCATCCCGTCGCCGCCGCTCGCCCAGATCACCGACCTGATGGCCGTCCTCAAGGCGTCGGTCGAGGCCTCCTCCCGGCAGCGGCAGGCGCCCCTCGCCGACGAGACCGAGCCGGAACGGGCCACCGCCTCCGCCCGTCGCCGCCGCGCGTCCTGACCAGGGTGCGACCGACCGCCGATCGGCGCAGGCGTCCCGGCGCTGACGACGCCGCTCTTCCCCTTCGCCTTCCCGTCCCTCCGGCGCTGCCGGGACGGGTACTTCCGGAGTTCTCCGTCCCCTGCGTCGGAGCCTTCGACGATCCCGACTTCCGCTTCTCGATCGACTGGGACGGCGCCCGGACGCTCCTCTTCGCCTCCCCCGGAGCCATCCGACTTCAGAGCGAGACGCTCGCCGACGTCAGCGACCGGTATCCGGAGATCGTGGCCGCCGCCCTGCCGCTGGCGCCCCGCTCCGCCGTCATCGATGGAGTCGTCGCCGTTCTCGACCCATCCGGCTGCCCCGATCTGGTCGCCCTGGGGGAGAGGATGGCCCTGGGGCCGGCGACCCAGCAGAGGCTTCCCGCCGTCTACCTGGCCATCGACCTCCTCCACCTCGACGGCAGGGGGACCATGGGGCTGGCCCTGGACCGCCGGCTCGAGCTGCTGCGGGGGCTCGCCCTTCCCGACCCCCGGATCCAGGTGCCCGACTGGGTCGCCGGTGAGGGGGAGGCACTCGCGGAGGCCGCCGCCCCGCGCCACCTGCCCGCGCTCCTCGCCCGCAGGGGGAGCGCCCACTATCACCCCGGAGTGGCCTCGCCGGACCGCCTCCGCATCCCCCTGCGGCACCGGGCCCACTGTCTCGTGGTCGGCGCCGACAGGGTGTTGGGATCCACCCGCCGCCGCCNNCATCGCCACCGTCGAATACCGCGGTCGCGGCGCGGACGGCGGCCTGCGGGTTGCCGAGGTCATCACCCTGCGCGATGACATCGACCCCGCCTGGTGCATCCGCCGGGACCCGGTGCCTCCGCCGCCCAGCCGGCCGGTTCCGACCCGAGGCTTCCGACCCACCGTCCTGAGCGCCCTCCCCCTCGAGGTGTCAGCGACGGCGATCCGGTGAGGAGAGCGTCCTGGCCTATGCGATGATCGGGCCCTCGGTTGACGGGAGTTCCCCGCCCCAGTGCGATAGGCCCGTCCCGACGAGGCATCGGCGTTGCCCATCCTCATGTGTCCCCCCACCTACTTCGGGGTGGTCTACGAGATCAATCCCTGGATGCACGTCGCGAGCCCCGTCGACCCCCGGCGGGCCGCGGACCAGTGGGAGGCTCTGCGCGCCACCTATCAGGACCTCGGCGTCGAGGTCGTGCTCGCCGACCCCGCGCCGGGCCTCCCCGACATGGTCTTCACGGCCAACGCCGGGGTGACCTGGGACGGTCGGGTGGTGCTCAGCCGGTTCCGGCATCCGCAGAGGCAGGGGGAGGAGAGCCACTGGCGGGAGCTCTTCGCGCACCACGGGATGCCGGTTCTCGACACTCAGGGCATCTCCTTCGAGGGTGCCGGGGACGCTCTCTTCGTCGGGGACACCCTGGTCTGCGGGTACGGCTTCCGCACCGATCGGGCCGCGATCCCCCTGGTCGCCCGGGCACTCGGCGTCGACGCGGTGGAGCTGGAACTCGTCGACCCGCGCTACTACCACCTTGACACCTGCTTCTGCCCCCTCGACGCCGGCACCATCCTCTTCGCCCCGGCGGCCTTCTCCCCTGCCTCGCAGGCACGCGTGCGGCGTCTCGCCCGGCGGGTCATCGAGGTCCCCAACGGCATCGCCGCCGGCTTCGCCTGCAACGCCATGGCGATCGCCGACGTGGTCGTCTCATCGGAGGCCGTGGAGGGGTTGAGTGACCAGCTCCGGGAGGCGGGCTACCGGGCGCTGGGTCTGCCCATGGGCGAGTTCATGAAGTCGGGAGGCGGAGTGCGCTGCCTCTCCCTCCCCCTCCCCGAGATCGCGGGAGGTGCGGGTTCCGGAGAGCCGGCCGGCTGACGGCGAGCAGCCGGGTGCAGCTGTGCGGAAACCTGTGCACAACTCTGTGGAAAAGGCCGCCGAAAGGGGGATGACCGGCCCAGCTACTCCGACGTGATCAGGTCGAGGACCGCGCGCTGGTACTGCTGGGTGTCGAGGAACAGGCCGTGCTCGGCAATGCTGGCGTCGCCCTGGTAGTAGGCGGCGAGTGCCTGGGCGGTGTCGCCCCCATGCATCCAGATGAGGTGGCCGATCAGGAGGGTCCCGGCGGTCACGTTGTCCTCAGCGGTGCGCAGGTTGAGGGCCCGGTGGGCCAGGAATTGGGAGACCCACTCGCCGGTGTAGGGCTCGATCTGCATCAGGCCCACCGCTCCGGTGGGGGACGCCAGGTCCTGCCGCCAGCCCGACTCCATCCACGCCACCGCCTTCACCAGTCCCGGCTCCACCCCGGCCTGCTGGGCGACGTGGCTGAGCAGCGCGTTGACCCGGACCAGGCGGCCGGGAACCTGGATCTGAGCGCCGGCTGGTAGCTGGGCGTTGACGTTCAGCCCGTTGGCGCGGGCCAAGGCCGTCGGGTCGACGCCGTAGCGCCGGGAGATGATCCAGAGAGTGTCGCCCGCGGTCACCGTGCAGGTGTCGAGGTCCTGGCTGCCCGCGACATAGGAGGGCAGGCTGCGCGACGGGTCCGGGATCTCGAGCAGCTGGCCGACGCGGAGCGCCCCGGGGGCGCCCAGCTGGTTGGCGTCGACGATGGCCTGGACCGAGGAGCCGTGGCGCAGCGCGATCCCGGTCAGGGTGTCGCCGGGCCGCACCACATAGGTCGAGGCCATCACCGCGGTGGGTGCGGCGGCGATGGCGGTCGCGCCGAGCGCTGCCAGGGCGAACCGAGAGCGTGGGGGCATCAGGATTTCCTGCTGGGACGTTGGGTAGGACCGGTGGGGGACTGCACCCCGCTCTTCGCGGTGCGATCTGAGAGTATGCGCCTGCAACGATCCGGTCAACCGACGTTCCAGGTTTGTTGCACATTGTCACGAAACAACCCCTGATGTGACGGGCCCCCGCCCCTCACAGCGGCCAACTGGAGTGCCTGCGCCATCGGTACCGGGTGGTACGCTGGGCGGCACCATGCCCGTGCCGCGCGAGCCGCGCCTCAGCCTTGCGCTCCCCCTCCGCGGGGCCATCCTCGGCGCGCTCCTGGGTCTCGTGACGTTCACCGTCGTGGCGCTGATGTGGCGTGCCGGTGCGACCCACGCGGCCGCCACCACCGCCGACTACGCGCTCTTCGTCTCCCTCTTCTGTCTCGCCCTCACCGTGGTCTTCGGTCAGCCTCCACGGCGCCGACGGGCTCGCGTGCCGATCAACCAGGCCGTTCCGCACGAGTGGTGGCCGCGGGAGACCGATTCGGTGCAGATGTTTGCGGCCTGCGTCGGAGCACCGCTGATCGTCGGCGTCGGCGCCGCGATGCTGCTCTTCCACTGACGGCACCGCCGCAGGCAGCGGGGCCGCCGCCCCCCCTGCATCAGCCCGCTGTCGACGCCGTCGTCTTCGACTTCGACGGCACCCTGGTGGCCAGCCGGTTCGTCGACGAGGCTGCGGTCGCCGAGTTGGTCGCATCGGATCCCGCAGCCGCTGCGGGNNCTTTGAGCGCCCGGAGGCGCCCCGCCGCTTCCCGGGGATCGCCACGCTCCTCAGGAAGCTGGACCGGGAGGGGCTGCCCATGGCGGTGGTCTCGTCGCGCCGCCTCTTCGCCCTCCATCGCGGCCTCGACGCCACCGGCTTGCGGGGCTACTTCCCGGTCGTGATCGGGCTCGAGGATGTGAGCCGGCCCAAGCCGAGCCCGGAAGGGCTGCTCCTTGCCCTCGGGCGGCTCGGGGTCGGCCCGTCGCAGGCTGTCTTCGTCGGCGACAGCGACCTCGATGTCGAGGCGGGTCAGCGGGCGGGCGTGACCGTCTGGCGCGCTATCTGGGGCCTGCCCGCCGCCCATGGGGCGCCGGTTCACCTCAACGGAACGCTTCTCCTCCGCCGGCCGGAGGAGGTCGGCGAGCAGCTGGAGACGCTGACCACGCGCTGAAGCCTGGCGCGCCATGGTGGCCGCTCTCGGCGGCCCGGCCGGCTTGTCGGCCATGGCCCACCGGGACGGGTTGCGGATCCGTCTCAGCCGCGGGCCAGGATCTCGCCGCCGACGACGATGAAGACGGCGTCCGGAAGCGCCCCCCAGGTCCGCCAGCCGGCGGCCACCTCCTCCAACTCCGTCGCGGTTGCGATCCCGTACTCGACCGCCTGGTGGGCGAAGGCCGACGAGGTCGTTCGCTCGGCCCACAGCTCCGACCACCAGCCGCGATCTGCAGGGGTGGCGAACGTCCAGTTGGAGGTGGAGTACTCGATCTCCTGGAAGCCCGCCTCACGCGCCCAGCCCAGCAGCCGGCGGCCCGCGTCCGCCTCGGCACCGTTGCGCCGCGTCACCGCCAGGTAGATCTCCCGCCAGCGGTCGAGCCCGGCCGCCGGTGGCGACCACACCATGGCGGAATAGTCGCCGTCCCGCGCCGCCGCCACCCCGCCCGGCCGGATCAGCCGGCGCATCTCGGTCAGCGCGCCGACCGGGTCGCGCAGGTGCTGGAGCACCTGGTGGGCGTGGACCACGTCGAAGCTCCCCGCGGCAAGCCCGGCGGAGCCGAAGTCGCCCACCGCGAAGGTCAGATTCGTGGCGCCCATCTTCCGGGCGTGCCCCTCCGCCTCGGCGATCACCTCCGCGGAGATATCGATGGCCAGCACCTCACCCGGGGCGACCCGCGCCGCCAGGTCGGCAGTCAGCGTCCCCGGACCGCAGCCGACATCGAGCAGGCTCATCCCGGGCCGCAGGTGGGGGAGCAGGTACGCCGCCGAGTTCTCCGCAGTCCGCCACCGGTGGGAACGCAGGACCGCGTCCTGGTGGCCGTGGGTGTAGGTGTCCGCGTCGGAGCCCATCGCCGCGTGATCGTGCCATATGGCCGGCGCGACCCCGCTGGACGACGCAACGCGTCTGCACCGCGTCAGTCGCTCTGGAGCACTCCGATGACCGCCTCCCCGTAGCGCGCCGTCTTCGCCGGACCGACGCCGCGCACCTGGAGGAGCTCGGCCACCGAACCCGGGTCCCGGTCCGCGATCTCGCGGAGGGTCCTGTCGTCGAAGATCGTGAACGCGGCGCGCGCCTCCGCCCGCGCCAGCCCCAGCCGCCAGCGCCTCAGGCGTTCGAAGCGCAGCTGCCCGGCTGCATCCAGGTCGTCAGGCGTGGCGGTGATGGCCGCAGCGTCCGCGGGTGTGGATCCGTGCCGGCCCCCCGCGGCGTGGCGCGGTGAGGCCGGCCGCTCGGGGCGGGCGGCGCGCAGCAATCCGGGGAGCAACACCGTCACCTCCCGCTCCCCGCTCAGCACCGCCCGCCCGGCCGGCGCCAGCCCGAGCGTCGGGCGCTCCCCGTGGCCGCGGAGGACCAGCTCCCGTTCCACCAGCTCGACGAGCAGCTCCCGGACCGCCGCCTCCTCCCAGCCGGCCAGGGCACCGAAGAAGTCCAGGTCCCGCACCCAGGGCCGGTCCCGGTTCCAGGACGAATCGGCGCCACGGAGCATCGCGGCCAGCCGTGCGCTCCCGAGATGTCCGTCGAACCGGGCGACGGCCCGGAGCGCTGCCCGGACCGCTGTCGCCGGGACCGGCAGCTCCGCAGGGCGCGGGGAGAGGCAGTTGTCGCAGGCGGAGCAGCTGCGCGCCACCCCCTGCTCGCCGAAGTAGTCGGCGATGCGGGCGTGGCGGCACTCCCTCGAGGTGGCGTACGCCATCATCTGGTCGAGGCGGGCGAGTGCCGCCTCCTTGAGGCGTCGACGTTCCTCGAAGTCGACCGGCGCTCCGCTGAGACGGCGCACCCCTCCGCCGGGGAGCAGGGCGCCCGCGTTCTCGAGCAGTCGCACCGATGCCTCCACAGCTCGGCGGTCGAGGCTCGGGACGAGCCCGGACGGCTCCCGCGCGTCCCAGCGACCGGACCGGAGCAGCGCACGGTAGACCTCGCGCACCACCTCCCTCTCCGGGTATGACTGCGCGATGAACAGCTCCTGAAGGCCGCGATCGGCGGGGTTGTAGAGGAGCAGGCAGCGGGCGGGCAGGCCATCCCGCCCGGCGCGGCCCGCCGCCTGGTGGTAGTCCTCCAGGCATGCGGGGAAGTCACGGTGGATGACCTGGCGGATGTCGGGGATGTCCACCCCCATCCCGAAGGCGGAGGTCGCCACCACCACCCGGAGCTTGCCCTCGGTGAACGCCGTCTGGACCTGGCTCCGCACCGGGCCGTCCAGCCCGCCGTGGTACGCGGCGGCGGCGACCCCGTCCGCCCGGAGTGCCTCCGCCGTCTCCTCGCAGTCGCGGATCCGGCCGCAGTAGACGAGGGCCCTGCCCGGCACCTCGGCGATGGCCCGCACCACCGCCCGGAGCTTCTCGGCACCCTGGTGGCAGCGCTGCACCTCGAGGGTGAGTCCAATGCGGACAAATCCGGTCACCACGGTGAACGGTCTCCGCAGCGCCAGGCTCCTGCTGATGTCCTCACGGACCTGGGGGGTGGCGGTGGCGGTGACCGCGGTCACCGGGGGCCGCCCGCAGGCGGTCACCGCCGCGGCGAGGCGGCGGTATTCCTGGCGGAAGTCATGTCCCCAGCTCGAGATGCAGTGAGCCTCGTCGACGACGAAGCGGGCGACCCCGAGCTCGGCGAGGCGCTCCTCGAAGCTCGGGGTGGCCAGGCGCTCGGGGGCGACGTAGAGGAACCGCAGCCGGCCGCTGAGGGCTGCCGCGAGCGCCTCACGCTGCTCCCCGGCCTCCAGCTGGGAGTGGATCGCGGCCGCGGCCACGCCGGCCCGCCGGAGGCGGGCGACCTGGTCGGTCATCAGGGCGATCAGGGGGGAGACCACCAGGGTCAGGCCGGGTGACGCGAGTGCCGGGACCCAGTAGGCGACGCTCTTACCGGAGCCGGTGGGGGCGACGAAGAGGACGTCCCGGCCGGCCTCGGCGGCCCCTATGACCTCGGCCTGACCGGGGCGCAGCCCGGCGAGGCCAAAGACGTCGCGGGCCACTCCGAGGGCGACCGCGCTCGGCGCCGGCTCCACCTCCCCTCTCATCACGTTCTCCGCGTCACCCGCTCATCCGAGGCGGCCGGAGATGGCCAGCTCGACGCCGACGTAGCCGAGCCAGGGGAGGGCGGCCACCAGCAGCCAGCCGCCGTGAGCACGACCGCTGCGGAGCAGGCCGAGCAGGTAGAGGCCGGTCGCGAATGCACAGGCGGCGCTCAGCAAACCGGCGGTGCCCAGCTGCCAGGTGGTGAAGCTGATGCCGACGAAGCCGAGGACGCAGGCCTGGAAGGCCGCCGCCCCGGCCACGTTGCCGATGGCCAGGCCGTCGTCGCCGCTCCGGATCCAGAGCACGCTGTTGAGGCACTCGGGAAGCTCGGTCGCGAACGGGACGGCGATCACCGCCACCAGCAGTGCGCTGAGCCCCAGGCTGGTGGCCGCCGTGTGGATGGCGTCGACGAAGAGTCCCGACCCCACGGCAAGCAGGATCGCCCCGGTCAGGAGCTGGGCCGCCACCACCGCCGAGGGCGGTGGGCCTGCCCGCCAGCGGATGAAGTGCAGCGGTTCCGGCGCATCCTGGCCGGCCGCGCGCTTGGCGAGCGTGGCGCGCGCGTACCCGGCGTAGAGCAGCAGGAGGAGCACCCCGACCACCACCCGTTCGGGCCGCGAGAGCAGGGTGGAGGCCACCGCGCAGCCGAAGCCGCTCAGAAAGACGCCGAGGTCGCGCCGGATCTGGGCCGGCTCGACCCGGAGGTGGTGGGCGCCGGCGCGGCACAGCAGGGCCACCCCGGTGATCGCCCCCCCGAGGGTGAGGAGCAGAAACGAGGACCCGAGCACGGCACCGGTGGCGATCTGGCCGGAGTCGGAGGCGCCGCCGACCAGGGCGACCACCACGACCATGGTCTCGGGGAGCGCTGTCCCCAGAGCTGCGAGAAGGCTGCCGGTCGCCCCGGATCCGAGGTGGAGGAGGTGGCCGGCCCATTCGATCGCATTGGTGAACAGCTCCGACGCGGCGGCGATCAGCACCAGGGCGCCCAGGAAGAGGAGGGCGGTCACGGCCGCCGCCGTCGCCGTCGCGTCAGTGCGTCCACCGGGGTCTGGAGCCAGCTGGTCCCGAAGTTCATCACGTGGCGCATGGTCACCGGCTGGACGCGATGGACGGGTGCCGCCCCCTGGCTGCACGCCACCGCGTCGCGGATCCGCTCCCGGCACCAGGGGAAGGTGGTTCTGGGCAGCTCGTCGGGGGCGAAGAGGCGAACCGACCAGGCTTCGATGCTCCGCCGGGCCCTGCCGCCCGTGATCTCGCCCAGGAAGACGGCGTCTCCGGCGCTGCGCAGCCCCTCCCAGGTGTAGACGCCGACCAGGCCGAGCACCCGCACGGAGTGGCCCGTCTCCTCCTCGGCCTCGCGCCTCGCGGTGACGCTCGGGTCCTCGCCAGGTTCGCAGTGTCCGCCGGGCAGCTCCCACCCGGGCGGCCAGGGACGGAACTGCAGCAGCACCCGACCCCGGTGGAGGATGACGAGTTGGGCACCCCCCACCGGCCGGGACTGGCCGTCGACCATGAGCGTCGCGAGCCGATGGCCCGGGGGCCGGTCGTGGAAGAGGAGCCGAGCCAGGCGCGTGCTGGACGGTTCACGCCGGCTCACCGGGCTGCCCGATTCCCCCGCTGCATCTTCTCCTCGATGCGGGCGCCCCGCGCGCCTCAATCGACGATGACGCGGCGGGGTCGTCTGGACCGGACCTGGGTCGTGGGGACGCGGCGTCCCCGGGAGCTGGTGCTCGCCGGCGGGTTGCCGTGCTCGAGCAGCGCCGTGATGCCGAGCACCACCTCGCGCTGGGCGTTGAGGAAGTGCGACACCGCCTCCGGGGGCACCAGCTTGCCCAGCTGGCGGCCGGCCTCCTCGAGGACCCAGAGCGGGATCGCGTTGGGGCTGTCACTCATCTTCTCGATTCCTCCGAAGGCACGTCGCTCATTGCTCGCTGTCCGTGAACGTGACTCGCAGCAGGCCGTCTTCGAGCCTCGCCCTGCTCACCTGCTTGCCGTTGAGGATGCGGGGCAGGGAGATCTCCCGCTTGTAGGCGCCCACGGTGATGTACAGCTCTCCCTCGTTGTGGCGGACATCGACCTCCTCCTTGGAGATGAAGGGGAGCTGGAGCTGCAGCTCGTAGCGCCCGTTCACCCGCCGCAGCCGCTGAGGCACGGTGTGGTAGTAGAGCCGGGCCGGGTCCTCGTCGCCGAAGACCGCGCCGGCCAGCTCACCCAGGCTGTCGAGCCCGACGATCTCGTGGTCAAAGAGCTTGGACCGGCGGATCGGGATGGGGTCGAAGAGCGACTCCACGGACTCGTTGTACCGGCCCTGGATCTCGCGCCATGAGGCGAAGTAGCTGTCGGTCACCTCGGGCGGGAGCACCCGGTTCACCACCACCAGATCGGTGAGGTAGTCGTACAGGCTGAGGTAGGTGAAGGCGCGCTGGGCCTCCTTGAGCACCATCTTCTCGAGGTTGAGGACCAGGCGCACCGTGCAGGTCTTGGGGTCGCCCAGGATGCTCTTCATGCCCTCCAGGTCGAGCAGCAGCCTCTTGATGTGAACGAATATCTCGTCCGGGGGGAGCGGGATGGAGACGAAGGGCTGCACCACCGGCCGGGCCACCTTCATCACCGCCCGGGAGGCTGGGAAGAGCCGCTGCAGGTACCAGCGCGCCACATCCGGGAAGGCGAGCAGCTGGAGCGTCTCGCCGGTCGGGGCACAGTCGACGATCAGGGTGTCGTACTTGCCCTCGGCCTTGTGCTGGCGGATCTGCATCAGGGAGGCGATCTCCTCCATCCCCGGCGGCGACGCCAGCTCCTCGGCCACGATGTCGTCCACGCCCTGGGAGGAGAAGAGCGAGCTGAGGTAGATGCGGATCCGGTCCCAGTGGCTCTCCAGCTGGTGGAGCGCGTTGACCTCCTGCGCCCAGAGGTTGGTTGCGACCTTCTTGGGGTCCTCGCCGAGCGGGAAGTCCAGCGAGTCCCCGAGGCTGTGGGCGGCATCGGTGCTGATGACCAACGTCCGCTGTCCGAGCTGGGCACAGCGCACCGCGGTGGCGGCTGCGACGGTCGTCTTGCCGACCCCGCCCTTTCCCGTATAGAGGATCACACGCATCCGCGCAGCCCCCCGACCTCAGTGGACGACTTGGCTGACGATGGCCCAGGCGATCAGGATCAGGACCACCATGAAGGTGGCCATCACCGCAACCCGGCGGAGGTCGGACGGGACGTAGGGGACGCGATCGAAGGGGATCGCCGGATCGTCGGTGTCCAGGGGCTCGACCATCGCCGCCGCGGTCCCGAAGCGTGCGCTCTTGACGGAGGCGCGCTGCTGCCGGCTCGCGGCGATGCTCGACGCGGAAGCGGGGGTGACGCGTTCAACGCGGCGTCGGGTGGTCTCCGCCGGCCTCACGGCGCCCGCCGTGACCGGAGTCGCTCTGGGCGGGCTCACCTCGTCGACGTCGGCCGCGACCGTCCGGCTCGCAACACCGGCGGGCGGCGTCGTGGCGGGGCCCGCGACCGGACGCGCCGGTGCCACACCGGCCGGACGGCGGCTGGCGGTGCGCTGTTTCTGCTTCCGGGTCTTCTTGGCCATGTTTCAGCCGCGAAGCGTAACAGGGGTGACGGAGCCCCTGGCACCTGCAACGAGCACCGGCCGACGGCCCGGCCGAACCGGGCGCCCCTGGTACTCTCGAAACGAGATGACCATCCAGGCACGTCCCGCGGAGCGGACGGGGCTGATCGACCGCTATTCGGCCCTCTTCATCACCCTGGCGGCGGC
>PLAX01000155.1 GCA_003135255.1 Candidatus Dormiibacterota bacterium
AGTTGAGCTCGTGGGCGGCCTCTGAGGTGAACCGGGTGAGACTCGCGATGAGCGCCTCCCGTTCGGCACCGACACGGCCCAGGGCATTGACGGCGACAGTACCGAAGACGATCACCACGGCGACCGCGATGAACTGGAAGTCGGCGGTGAGCGCTGGCCACTGGCCGGTGACCTCGAGCACGGCCGGCTGGATCATGGCGACGGCCGCGATGAGCAGGGTCGGCCACGGAGGCAGCAGCCAGATGGCGGCCACCACGCAGAGGAGCATGAGCCCTCCGAAGGTCTCGTCCGGCGGAGTGACGAACTCGAGGACCGTGATCCCGGCCATCAGCGCGAGGATCACGAGGACCAGCCCGACCACGCGGCGGGCCCCCAGCACCGGGCGGCCCCGGGCGAGGACGGCGACGAGCGGCGCCGAGTGAGGCGGGTCAGACACCTGCCGCCTCCAGGCGGTATCCGATACCGCGGACGCTGAGGATGCGCACTCCGGACCCGGCGCGAGACAGCTTGGTGCGCAGCCGGCTCATGTACACGTCGACCAGTCCAGAGTTCGGCATGCTCTCGTAGCTCCAGGCCCGGTCGACGAGATGCTCGTCGGTCACGACCCGCCCGGCATGCTGGGCGAGCAGCGCCAGCAGGTCAAACTCCTTGCGGGTCAGGGACATCGGCACACCGCTCACCGCCGCCACGCGAGCCATCTCATCGATGACGAGGTCCGAAAGGGTGATGTCGCGCATCCCACTCTCCCGGCGCGAGAGCGCGCGGATCCTGGCCAGCAGCTCAGCGAACGCATAGGGCTTGGTCAGGTAGTCGTCAGCGCCGGAGTCGAGACCCGAGACACGGTCGGGGATCGCGGAGAGGGCGGTGAGCATGATGACCCAGCTGGTGACGCGCATCTCCCGGAGACTGCGGCAGACAGCGAAGCCGTCCGGGCCGTCCGGAAGCATCACGTCCAGGATGACGGCGTCGTAGCCGTTCCCCCGCGCCCGCTCGATGGCATCGGTGCCGTTGTGGACGACATCGGTGGGAATGCCGGCCTCGGCGAGACCCCAGCACAGAGTTTCCGCCGCCTCCTTCTCGTCCTCCACGACCAGGACCTTCACGCGGCGATTATCGACCTGCCCCGTCTCGCGGGGAGCATCTCCATCGAGACGTCGCTCCCCGGTGAGCGACCGGCGACATGCGCCGGTCGCCCTGGAGGGGCGCCGCCCGCTCCTCCCCTCCTCCACCATCCCGAACCGCCCTCGGGACGCGGGGGGCCAGACCGTCGGAGCAGGGCCCTTCCCGAGAGCCTCACGAGCTGCACCGCGCCCGACCACGGCAGCCAACACCTCTCATCGTCTGTGCGTCCGCGCCGCGGGGCCCTGATGTGTGCGTCCATGCCACAGGCCACCATCCCCTTGCGTTTATACGTCGTAGTGGTACTCTACGACGTAGTGTCCGCCTACATCGTAGACAGCGACCCCGTACTCCGGGTCTCCGGGGTGACCATGGCGTACGGCGAGAATCAGGTGCTCCGCGGCATCGACCTCGAGGTCGCCGCCGGGCAGATCCTCGGGCTGGTCGGCGCCAACGGCGCCGGCAAGACGACGCTGATCTCGATCGTCACCGGGCTGCTCCCCTGCGACCGGGGCAGCGTGGCGGTGGCCGGGATCGACGCCCTGGCCCACCCCAAGCGCGCCGCCCGCTACCTCGGGCTGGCGCCCCAGGAGCTCGGCATCTACCCGACTCTCACGGCGCGGGAAAACCTCTACGACTTCGCCCGGCTCGCGGGCCTCGACAGCCGGGCGGCGCGCACCCGCACCCTCGAGGTCGCCGAGCTGCTCGGCCTCACCGACCAGCTCGGGCTGCGCGGCGACCAGCTGAGCGGCGGCCAGAAGCGTCGCCTGCACACGGCCATGGCCATCCTTCACCGGCCGCAGCTCCTTCTCCTCGACGAGCCCACCGTCGGAGCCGACGTGACCTCGCGCGCCGGCATCCTGAAGATCGTCCGGGCCATGGCGACCGAGGGCACCGCCGTCCTCTACACCACCCACTACCTCACCGAGCTGGAGCAGCTCGACGCCGAGATCGCCGTGCTCGACGGTGGGGTGATCGCCGTCCACGGCTCCTGCCGCGAGGTCGTGCAGCGCTGGGGCAGGGCGTCGGTCGTGCTCCGCTTCACCGGCCCCGCACCGGAGCTGGAGGGGTGGACCGCGAACGGGTCCCGTCTCACGCCCACCCACCCGGTCACCGACCCCGGGGCCGCGGCTGCCGCTGCCCTGGTCGCCCTGGGCCCCCAGGTCACCCGTCTGGTCGGCCTCGACGTGGCCCGGCCCAGTCTCGAGTCCGCCTACCTGGCCATCACCGGCCACGTCTTCTCCGAGGAGGCCGGCAGTGATCTCGCGGCGTAGCCTCGTGGTCGCGCGGATCAGCAGGCAGCTGCTGCTGACGGACCCGGCGTCCACCATCATGATGGTCGTCATGCCGCTGATCCTGGCGCCGTTCCTGGCCCCGGCCGCCAAGGCGCAGCTGCAGCTCGCCGGATACCCGGCGGCAAGCGGCGGCGATCAGATCATCCCCGGTCTGGCAGTGCTCTTCGCGTTCCTCAGCACCCAGCTGGTCGGCACGCTCTTCTTCCGTGAGCACGCCTGGGGCACGTGGAATCGCCTACGCGCCAGCCCGGCGAGCACCGCGGACATCGTGCTGGGGAAGGTCGCGCCCCTCTACGTCGCCCAGCTCCTGGAGCTCGGCGTGCTGCTCAGCGCCGGCTGGCTGCTGTTCGGCTACCGCCCGAACGGATCGGTGCTCGCCCTGGCCCTGGTGGTCGCCACCTTTGCGGCCATGCTCGTGGCATTCGGGGTAATGCTCGTGGCCCTCTTTTCCAGCATGGACATGGCGCTCGTGCTCGGCGGCCTCGGGGGCATGGTGATGGCGGGCCTCGGTGGTGCGCTGGCACCGGTCTCGTCGCTGCCGTCCTGGGCCCAGGTCGCGGCGCACTTCTCGCCGGCCTACTGGGCGCTCAACGCGATGCGGTCCATCACCCTCGATCAGGCCGGTCTCGTGGACGTCGCAGGCTCGATCGGCGTGCTGCTCCTCTTCGGCGTGGGCTTCTCCGCGGTCGTGGCCTGGCGCTTCCGCCCGGCCGCGGTCAAAATCGGCACTACGTGATCTCATCCCCTCCCCGCCCCGACAGGTCATGGACCGTCCCACGCGTCCGGCCCTGAGTCGCGACTACATCCTGCGAACGGCCCTGGCCCTGATCGATCGGGACGGTGTCGAGGCGCTCTCCATGCGCAAGCTCGGCGCCGAGATGGGGGTCGACCCGATGGCGATCTACCACTACCTGCCCAGCAAGGCCGTCCTGCTTGACGGGGTGGTGGAGCTCCTGTATTCGGAGGTGAGGCCGCTCGAGCTAGCGGCCAGCGCGTCCTGGACCGAGGCAGCGGCGGCGGCAATGCGGGCGTTCCGGGCGACGCTGCGGGCTCACCCCCGGGCCGTGGCGATCGTCGGCACCCATCCCGCGGCGACGCCGGGGATGTTCGACCTCCTCGACAGCGCGCTGGGCCTGCTGATGGACTTAGGGCTGGGCGGCGCCGACGCGCTCGACCTGATGAACTGTCTGGCGATCTACACCATCGGGCAGGTGCTCGCCGAGGTCGGCGAGCCGGTCGGGGGCGAGGGCACCCCGCCCGAGTCGGTGTACGCCGGGCTCTCTCCCGAGGCGTACCCGCATCTCTTCGCGGCGTTCGCGGGAGGCTACGACTACCACCCCGACGCGATGTACGAGGCCGGACTCAACGCACTCCTGACCGGCTGGACCGCGCGGCGCCGCTGACCGACGATCCTGCCAGCCCACGCAGCGCGGGCCACACGTGAGCTCCATGCAGGGAGCGACCGGTCGGGCGGGCCCCTGTCCGATCGGCGAGCCGGCCGGCCGCTCTTGGGGAGCGCTGAAGCTGGGTTAGCCGGCCGGTTCGCGGTCGGAGGTCGCGCTGTCCGCGATCTTCTCCTCCTCGTTCTCCTGCTCCTGCTCTTCCCCCTCTTCCTCTTCCTCGACTTCCTCGTCGACCTCTTCGGTCGAGAGCGCGGTCACTTCGGTCATGGCGTCTCTTCCTCTTCTGCTGAGCCGGCTGGCAACCCGGGTTCGCGGACCAGTGTTGCAGCACCGCTCCGCTTCCCGGGTGATGAGCCGATTAACCGGTGGCGTCGAATCGGTGCGGTTGGACGCCGTGGGACCGGCTGATACGATCGTCTCGGTCGGGCTAGTCAGCGCGCGGCATCCGCGACGCGACTGGCTCGCAGCGCGGAATCACAGGAGGGGCTGTGCCATGAGCGCACGGATCGCCATTCTCGGCACGGGACGGATGGGGTCGGCCATCGCACGGTGCCTCGCCGGATTCGAGCCCACACTCTGGAACCGGACCCGCTCGCGCGCCGAGCAGGTGGGCGTGGGACGCGTCGCCGCCACCCCGGCCGCCGCGGCCCGCGATGCCGACATCGTCATCCTCAGCCTGACCGGCGCCGATGCCGTCCGCGCCGCCCTGGGTGGACCGGACGGCGCGCTGACGGCGGCGCACGGGCAGCTCTTCATCGAGATGAGCACGTCGGGGCCCGCAGTGGTCGAGGAGCTCGCGGCGCAGCTCCACGCCTCCGGATCCGCCCTCATCGACGCGCCCATCATGGGCGCCCCGACGGTGGTGCTCCGGGGCGCGGCGGCGATCCTCGCCGGGGGTGCGCCCGACGACATCGCGCAGGCGCGGCCGGTGCTGGAGCTGCTCGGCGAGGTGCGTCACGTCGGTCCGCTGGGGAGCGGCGCCCGCCTCAAGCTGGTGGCAAACAGCATGCTCGCCGTGGTCACGTCGGCCGCCGCCGAGCTGCAGGTGGCCGGGGAGGCAGCCGGCCTGGACCCTGAAGAGGTCTTCTGGGTGCTCGCCCGCCTCGCCCCCGCACTCGAGATGCGGCGCGCCGGCTACCTGCAGCGCCGCCACCAGCCGACGCTCTTCGCGGTGCGCGACCTCCTCAAAGACCTCGACCTGGCACTGGAGCTGTTCGATCAATCAGGGGTGGAGGCGCCCCTGACCTCGCGAGCCCGTACGGTCGTCGCGGAGACCGCCGTGCAGGTCCCCGATCTCGACATCACGGCCGTGATCACGCGCTACACGCCCCCGCCGGTTCGCTGAGGAGAGCGGCAGACCGGAGGCCGGTGTACCCTGCGGCGAAGGGCCATCGTTCGCGGCCCGCCAGATCGGAGTGGCCACCCCGCTTGAACTTCCTGCAAGGCCTGCACGGAGCGGTCGCCATCGCCCTGCTGGGCGGACTGCTCTTCACCGAGGAGGCGGGGGTCCCACTCCCGTTCGCGCCCGGGGAGCTGACCCTGCTCGCCGCCGGCCTCCTGATCGCCGCCGGCGGGCTGGACCCGCTCGTCTTCGTCCCGGTGGCCCTGGTCGCATGCATCGCCGGCTCGTTGGTCGGTTACACCTGGGCGCGGGCGGTCGGCGACCGCGGGCTCCAGGCCCTCGCCCGCCGGATCCACCAGCAGCACGCCCTCCAGCGGGTCTCGAGGAGGGTCCAGTCGGCCGGATGGGGCGGTATNNGTCCAGGGCGTCATCCTCGTCGTCATGGGGGTGGGCTGCTACTTCGTCATCCGGAAGACCCCCGCCTCCTCGGGCGCCGGGCTGGTGCGAGTGCCCCGTGCGGTGCGCGTTGTGATCGCCGCCGCCCTCGACATCGGCGTTGTGGCGAGTGTCAGCACCGGCCTGGTCGCGCTCGGACGGCTTCTCGGCTTCGGTCTCCAGGCCGGATGGGTGGACGCGGTGGTCGCGCTCCTCGTCGTGGCCGTCTTCTATGTCGTCATCGCCCGCCGGAGCGGCGGCGCCACCGTGGGCGAGGCGCTGCTCCAGACCAGCTACGCGACCGGCCAGCGGCTCGCGCTCCGGCCGCGCGCCGCGCTGAGGACCGCCCGATCCCTCCTCTCCTGGACCCGCGAGGACCTCACCCCGACGACCGAGCTGATGCACTCGCTGAGCGACCCGGACCGGCTGCGCATCGTGAGCCTGCTGCTCGGTGAGCCGCGAACTGTTCCCGAGCTGGCGACGCTCACGCGACAGCCGCCTTTCGAGGTCCGTCACCAGCTGGAACGTCTCTCCTCCACCGGAGCGCTTATCCTCACCGGGGACGAACCGAGCACGGCCTACTCCGTCCGGCCCGATCTCGGCCGCGCCCTGGCGGATCTGCTCGCGGTCATGCCGCCGCCCGGTGTGACCGCGTGAGACGTGCGGCACGGCGCGGTTGGGTGCTGCCGACCGTGCGGGGCTACCGCCCATCGTGGCTGGCCGCCGATTCTCTCGCCGGCCTGACCCTGGTCGCGGTGGTCGTGCCGTCGC
>PLAX01000180.1 GCA_003135255.1 Candidatus Dormiibacterota bacterium
CCTGCAGGCCTTCTCGCCGCGTTGGTCAGACCAGGTCTGAGTTCCGCGGGCTGCTCCCTCGACCCCGCCACTCGAGTGTGGGGTGGCCCGCGCCGATGCGCTCGAAGGCGACGGCCGCGGCGCCCACGAGTGCGGCATCGCCGCCCAGCTCACCCACCTCCACTCGGGGAAGATGGACAAGGTTGATCCTCTTGGCGAGCAGAGCGCCCAGTGGCGCGAGGGCCCCCGACGCGATTCCCATGGTCCCGGAGAGGACCACGAGCTCACAGTCGACGAGCGCCACCGCGGTGGCGATCACCGTCGCGAGCGCACCCAATGCGTCATTCCAAACGCGCGCCGCCGCGGCGTCTCCCGTCGTCGCCCTGGCGATGACCTCCTCGGCGAGGATCGCCTGCTTGGCGGCCATGGTGTAACGGCGGGCGATGGCGGTCTCGGAAGCGAAGGTCTCGACGCACCCGCGGCCACCGCATCCGCAGATCATCCCCGCGGGGTCGAGCGAGATGTGCCCGATCTCTCCCGCGGCCCCGTGGGCCCCCCGCAGGACGCGGCCGCCACTGATGACGGCGCTGCCCACGCCCAGCCCCATCACCACGAGCAGCATGTCCGACACATTGCGGCCGACTCCCGTCGCGTACTCGGCGAGGGCGCCGGCGGTGGCGTCGTGGACGAGGAAGACGGGTAGCCTCAACCGGTCCTGGAGGATCCGACCCAACTCCACGTCCTGCAGTTTCAGGTTCGGGCTGCGGTAGACGACCCCGCGGGCCTCGTCGACAAGCCCTGGCACTGCGAGCCCCAAGGCCGACGCCGGTGCGCCATCCCGCTGGGCCACGTCCGCAAGCCGGCTCGCCATCGTGATCAGGGCCTCGATCAGGTCCTCCTGACTGGTCCGGGGCGTGACGGCCTCCTTCCCCGCGACACGGGACCCGGTGCCGTCGACCAGTGCCCCCCGGATGCCTCTTCCGAAGGTGCCCCCGACATCGATGCCGATGACCCGGCTGTTGCGATCCAATCCCATGGTGTTCCCAGCATGCGCCACTCGCCGTTGCCCCGGCCACGGCGGGTGACGGCGTTACCGCATCATCACCCGTCCGTCAAACTCCGTTGGGGGGTAACCCAGGCCCGCCAACAGCTATTCGAGACCTTGCCGAAAATGCCATTCATGACGTGAACACGATGGCGGCGGTTGTTGCAAGGCCGTCCAGGGTGTGATCTGGCTGCTCACCCAGCCATGCCCTCGAGTTCCTGGCAGGACGCGGCCACCTGGGCCACGAGTGCGCCGTTAGCGCCCAGACCAGGCTCGAGAGCATCGAGGATGGCTCGCGCCGCCCGGTATCGCTCGTCCGCGGCCAGGGGGATGAGCTCCCCAGCACGGGGGTCGCTGATCTCGACGTCGGAGCCGCGGAGATGGGCAAGCCAGGCGCCGATGATCCGCCCGGCCCCCGGTGGGGCGGGCTCTCCCGCCTCCCGGTAGCGGTGGACGACAGGGACCACCCGCTGGACGAGCTTCTGCGATCCGTCCCGGGCGATCAGGCTCAGGGTGTGGCTGATCCGCGGGTTGCCCCAGCGAGCGAGCAGCGCGGTGCGGTAGCCGGCCACCTCGTCGCCGGGGAGCCCGAGGACAGGGGTGACGCCGTCCCACCACTCCTCCAGCCATCCCCGGCACCGCGGGTCGGCCAGGGCCTCGGCGATGGTGGCGTGGCCCAGCACGGAGCCCGTGTAGGCGAGCAGGGAGTGGCCACCGTTCAGGAGGCACAGCTTCCGCTCCGCAAACGGCCTGACGTCGCTCACGAAGCGAGCGCCGGCACTCTCCCAGGCGGGCCGCCCAGCCGGGAAGTCTCCGGAGAGCACCCACTCGCTGAAGGGTTCGGTCACCACGGCGCAGCGGTCCTCGCGGCCGGTGGCCCGCTCCGCCGACGCAAGGTCGGCTGCAGTGGTGGCAGGAGTTATCCGGTCAACGACCGTGGAGACGAACGAGACGCTCGCCGAGATCCAGTCGTCCAGATGGTGGTACGCCGCCCGGCACATCTCGAGGACCACGGCACGGGTCGCGTCGCCGTTGCCCAGGAGGTTGTCGCAGGGGACGATGGTGATCGGTCCGCCGTCCGCGATCCGGCGGGCCGCGAGGCCGGACACGAGCCGCCCCGGCATGGTGCGGACCGGGGACACCGGATGGGCGCTCGTCGCGCGCAGACGCTCGATGTCGGCGGCGACCTCCGGGTGACCGAGATCGAGGTGCCCAGCGCCGTCCAGGTGGTATCCGGCCTCGGTGACCGTCATCGTCACCAGGGCCACCTGCGGCGACGCGAAGTACTCCGCCCAGGCTCCGGCATCGTCACCGTCGTGCGCTGCGCTGATGCTGGCGATCACCTCTAACCGGTCGCGCTCGGGGCCGCGCTCCACCAGCGTGTAGAGACCGTCCTGTGCCTGCAGCAGCTTCGCGGCCCCGGGGCTCCGACCGGTGAAAGCGGCGATTCCCCATGGCTCCGCGTCCGCGGCGTGCTCCGTGTACCAGGCCTGGTGAGAGCGATGGAACGCACCCAGGCCGAGATGCACGGCGCGGACCGGCCGGGGCTGGCGGGCCGCCGGCCAGCTCCGGCGATCAAGCCGGGTCAAAAGCGGAAGACCTCACGCGGAAGCCGGTGGGCCAGGTCGATGGCGGTCTCCACCGCCTCGTCCTCGTCCAGCCGATGCTCGACCACCAGCCGGCTCAGGTGGGCGCAGTCGATGCGGCGAGCCGTGTCGTGGCGCACCGGGATGGAGCAGAAAGCCCGGGTATCGTCGACGAATCCGCTCGTCTTGGCGAAGCCGGCCGTATCGGTGACCGCCGCCCGGAAACGGAGCATCGCGTCCGGCGTGTCGAGGAACCACCATGGAGCCCCGAGGTAGACCGACGGGTAGTAGCCGGCGAGCGGCGCCAGCTCCCGCGACCAGGTGGTCTCGTCGAGGGTGAAGAGGACGATCCGGAAGTTGGGGTGCGTTCCGTAGAGGTCGAGCAGGGGCTGAAGAGCGCGAGTGAACTCGATCGCGACCGGAATGTCGGCACCGATGTCGGTGCCGAAGTCCCGCCAGGTCGGCGGGTGGTGGTTGCGGAAGACGCCGGGGTGCAGCTGCATGACCAGCCCGTCGTCGCAGGACATCCGGGCCATCTCGCAGAGCATGTGCTGGCGGAACGTCCTCCGCTCCTCCGGACTGGCCGTGCCCCGCAGGGCTCTCGCGAAGAGCTGCGCCGCCTCGGTGGGCGCGAGGATCACGCTGCCGGCGTCAGGAGGGCCCTGGTCGGTCGCGGTGGCCCCGTGGGAGATGAAGAAGGCACGCCGAGCCTCCAGAGCCTGGATGTAGCCGCGGTAGGCGGCGGTGTCGATGCCGGCGGCGCTGCCGAGCTGCTCGACGCGGCCGGCCCAGCCGGGCAGCGACGGATCGAGGTAGGCGTCGGGGCGGAAGGTCGGTACCACCCTGCCCTTCCAGGAGGGGTCGTCGCGCAGGCTGCGGTGGGCGGAGAGATCGCCGCAGGGGGCGTCGGTGGTCGCCAGCACCTCCACTCCGAAGCGGTCGAAGAGGGCCCGCGGCCGGTACTCGGGGAGTGCGAAGCGCTCCATGAGGCGGTCGTAGATGAGGTCCGCGTCGGCGGCGGACGGGCGGATGGGAACGTCGAACACCTGGACCAGCGCCGCTTCGAGCCAGTAGCGGGAGGGGGTGCCTCGGAAGGCGTCCCACCGCTCACACAGCCGTCTCCAGGTCTGGCGGGGGTCGGCCACGCCGCCCTCTCCGCCGCGCCTCGGGATGCCCAGCTCGGTGAGGGGCACGCCGTGGGCGTGGAGCATGCGGGTCACGTAGTGATCCGGAGTGATGAACAGCGCCGCCGGATTGTCGAAGGGGCGGTCCTGCTGGAGGAGGACCGGGTCCACGTGCCCGTGCGGCGAGACGATCGGCAGGCCCCGCACCGTCTCGTAGAGCCGCCGGGCCACCTCGCGCCGGGCCGGTTCCGCCGGGAGCAGGCGATCCGGGTGGAGATCGATCCTGGTCACAGAAGCTCCTCCCTGGGTGGCGGGGGTCCCGCCAGCTATCGCTGGATACGCGCGGCGCCCCCCGCCGCGACGGCGCGCACCTGGGCGAGGGTCGCCATCGTGGTGTCTCCCGGGTATCCGGTGACGAGGGCGCCGTGCGCCCATCCGAGACGCAGCGCCTGCTCGGGCGGCTCGCCCGCGAGCAGCCCGTAGATGAAGCCCGCCGCGAAACCATCGCCGCCGCCCACCCGGTCATAGACGTCCAGCTCGGCGCTGGGCGCCGCGAAGGTCTCGCCTCCGATCATGGCGACGGCGCTCCAGACATGGCGATTCGCGGAGCGGACATCACGCAGCGTGGTCGCCATCACCGCCAGGTTCGGGTACCGCTCGCGGACCCGTTCCATCAGGCCCACGAAGCCCTTCACCTCCATGCCTCCCCCGGCGCCGGGCTCGGGGCCCGAGATGCCGAGAGCCTGCTGGACGTCCTCCTCGTTGCCAAGCAGCACGTCCACGTTCTCCACGATCCGGCCGATCACCGACTGCGCCTGCGGCCGGCCGCCGTGAGTGGCCCAGAGCTTCTCCCGATAGTTGAGGTCGAAGGAGACCACGGCGCCGGCCGCCTTGGCGGCACGCATTCCCTCGATGATCAGCTCGCTCGTCGACTCGGAGAGCGCAGCGAAGAGGCCGCCCGAGTGAAACCAGCGGACACCCTCTCCGAAGATCCCGGCCCAGTCGAAGTCACCGGGACCGAGGAGGGCGGCGGCCTCGCCCGCCCGGTTGTAGAAGACGACGGGCGGCCGGATGCCGAAGCCGCGATCGCTGTACACGGTGGCGATGTTGGGACCGCGCACCCCGTCGTGCGGGGACCAGCGGTAGATGCCCCGGACGCCCATGGCGCGCACCCGTTCGGCGACCAGCTGGCCGATCGGATAGTCGACACAGGCGGAGGCGACGGCGGTCCGCAGACCGAAGCAGCTGGCCAGGTTGGCTGCCACGTTGTACTCCGCGCCGCTCACGTGAATGCGGCACTCGGTGGCCTTCTGGAAGGGGACGTCACCGGGATCCAGACGGATCACCAGCGCCCCGAGCGAGAGGAAGTCCAGCGCTCCGGAGGGCGGAATCTCGAGGCGGGGCGTCACCAGCTGTGCACCGTGCCGTCGACGAGACGGTTGGTCGGCAGGTAGGCGCGCTGGTACGGGTACCGCGCGGCCAGCTCCTCGTCGATGTCGACCCCGAGGCCGGGCTCCTCGCCGGGATGCAGGTAGCCGTCCGCGAAGCGGTAGGAGTGCGGGAATACCTCGTCGGTCTCCGCGGAGTGCCGCATGTACTCCTGGATGCCGAAGTTGGGGATGGAGATGTCGAGGTGCAGGGCGGCGGCGAGGCAGACGGGGGAGAGATCGTTGGCCCCGTGGGAGCCGCTGCGGACGTGGTAGAGCTCGGCGAGCTGGAAGATGCGCCGGAGGTGGGTGATCCCACCGGCGTGGACGACGTCGGCGCGGATGTAGTCGATGAGCTGCTCGGTGATGAGCTGCTGGCAGTCCCAGATGGAGTTGAAGACCTCACCCACCGCAAGCGGCGTCGTGGTGTGCTGCCGGATGATCCGGAAGCCCTCCTGCAGCTCCGCCGGCACCAGGTCCTCGAGCCAGAACAGCTGGTACTCCTCGACCCGCCGCCCCAGCCGGGCGGCCTCGATCGGGGTCAGCCGGTGGTGGGCGTCGTGGAGGAGCGCAAAGTCGAAACCGAACCGCTCCCGGACCGCCTCGAAGAGCGCGGGTATCTGGTGCAGGTAGCGCGCGGTGGACCAGTCCGACCCCTCGGCCGTGGTCGCGGCCGCGGGCACGTACCCGGACTCGCGGTGCGCGGTGTCAGGGCTCACCCCGTAGATCGAGCTGATCCCCTGGATGCCCACCTGCACGCGGACCGCGCGGTATCCGAGGTCCAGGAAACGGGCCACCTCGTCGAGCACCTCGGGCACGGTCTCGCCGTTGGCGTGCCCGTAGACGGTGACGCCGTCGCGGCTCCGGCCGCCCAGCAGCTGGTACACGGGCAGGCCGGCCACCTTGCCCTTGATGTCCCAGAGGGCCGTGTCGACGGCCGCGATCGCGGTCATGGTGACCGGGCCGCGGCGCCAGTAGCCGCCCTTGTAGAGGAACTGCCAGGTGTCCTCGATGCGGGACGCGTCCCGGCCGAGGAGCAGCGGGCAGACGTGGTCGGTGAGGTAGCTGGCCACGGCGAGCTCGCGCCCGTTGAGGGTGGCATCGCCGACCCCGGTGATGCCCTCGTCCGTGGTGAGCTTCAGGGTCACGAAGTTGCGCCCCGGGCACGTGATGATGACCTTGGCGTCGATGATCTTCACACTGTCACCCCTGTCGCCCTCATGGCCGGATCTGGCCCATCATAGGGAGGCGTGGGGTGGCGCGCATGTCACGTTCCCACCCCGCCAGCAACTGGATGTCGCCGGCGAGCACCTCGATTCAGAGGGGGGGACCTCCCGGGTAACCGGCCATCGGTCCTGGAAAGGCCGCCTCAGCCCGCGCTTCCAGGCGGGCGGAGTGCCGGCGCAGCAGGAGCAGGCCGGCCACCACGAGAGCGGCGGCTGCGAGGCCGAGGCCGGCCGCGAGCCACCCGCTGAGGCTGAGGAGCGCGCTGCTCGCCGCGTAGGCCGCGAGCCCGTAGGCCGTGGCCCAGACCACGCTGCCGGCCGCATTGAAGAAGAGGAAGGCGAGCGGTGGCATCCGGCCCGCGCCGGCCAGCACCCCGGCGAAGCTGCGCAGCACGAGGACGAACCGGCCCAGGAAGACGACCTTCCCGCCGTCACGCTGAAAGAGGTAGTGGGTCACCTTGACCTGGGGCTGGCCGAGGCCGACGCGCGCGCCGTAACGGATCAGGAGGCGGTATCCCCCCCACCAGCCAACGGCGTAGCCGAGGCTGCCCCCGACGATGGGCCCGGCCGCGGCCGCCGCGATGACCCCGCCGATGGCGAGGTGCAGCTTCGCCGCGAGGGCGGCGGCCGTGAGCAGCGCCGTCTCGCCGGGAAGGAAGGGCACGCAGAGGCTCTCGAGCCCGGCGAGCAGGAATACCGCCAGGTAGCCCCAATGCTGGACAAATCCAGACGCGAACCCGGTCAGCGAGGCCAACAGCACAGCCGGACAATGATGCGTGGGCCAGGGTCTCCGGGGGTGGCCGCGGGGAAGATCGCTGCCGGGTCCCTCTCTTCCGTGATCTATTTCGTCACGAATATTTCGTCACGAAAGACTTCGTGAAAAACAGATGACCCGCCCCGTCCGGACGGGGCCACTCCGGCTGGCCCGGCTAGCGCCCAGACGCAGCCGCTGGGACACCCACGGCCGCGGGCTCGCTGAGCCGGAGGACGACCAGCGATCGCCCCTCGACCTGGAGGGGTTCCTGGGCGTTGGCGACGCGCGTCCCCGGCTCCTCGGCCGGGTGGGCGGTGTCGACGAGCACCTCCCAGGTCCCAGGCGGCAGGTCCCAGCCGCCGCTCTCCTCGTACGAGTGGAGGAGAACCGCCAGGGTGTCGTCGCTGATCCGCTCGCCGGTCGCGGTGCGGTCGGGGATCAGGCTGCCGTCGAGGATCATCGCCAGCGACTGGCCCTCGTGGTTGCCCCAATCCGCGTTGGTCATCTCCCGGCCGTCGCGGCGGAGCCAACGCACATCCTTGCGGCCCCTCGTCGCCACCTTCCCGGTGAAGAAATGCCGGCGGTGCAGCCCCGGGTGCCGAGCGCGCAGCTCGATCAGCCGCCGGGTGAAGGCGAGCAGCTCGGGGTCGGCCGAGGCCCAGTCCAGCCACGAGGTCTCGTTGTCCTGGCAGTAGGCGTTGTTGTTGCCTCCCTGGGTCCGCCCGAGCTCGTCCCCGGAGAGGATCATCGGACATCCCTGGGAGATCAGCAGGGTGGCCAGGAAGTTGCGCTGCTGGCGCCGCCGCAGCTCGACCACCGCTGGGTCGGTGGTCTCGCCTTCGACGCCGCCATTCCAGGACCGGTTGTCATCGCTGCCGTCGCGGTTGTCCTCTCCGTTTGCCTGGTTGCGCTTGCGCTCGAAGGAGACCAGGTCACGGAGGGTGAAGCCGTCATGGGCGGTCACGAAGTTGATGCTGGCGCTGGGATTGCGGCCGTCCTCGGCGTACAGGTCGCTGCTCCCGGTGAGCCGGTAGGCCAGGCCGGCCACCCCGAGCGGAGCGCCCCGCCAGTAGTCGCGCACGGTGTCGCGGTACTTGCCGTTCCACTCCGCCCAGCCGACCGGGAAGTTGCCGACCTGATAGCCGCCCGGCCCGATGTCCCACGGCTCGGCGATCAGCTTCACCTCGGCCAGCACCGGGTCCTGGTGGATGATGTCGAAGAAGGCAGCCAGCTTGTTGACCTCGTAGAACTGGCGGGCCAGGACCGAGGCCAGGTCGAATCGAAAGCCGTCGACGTGCATCTCGGTGACCCAGTAGCGCAGCGAGTCGGTGATCAGCCGGAGCGTCTGGGAAGCCCCGGCGTTGAGGGTGTTCCCGGTGCCGGTGACGTCCCAGTAGTGGCGCCGGTCGTTCCGGTCGAGGTAGTAGTACGCGTCGTTGTCGATGCCCCGGAAGGAGAGCGTGGGGCCGAGGTGGTTGGCCTCCCCGGTGTGGTTGTAGACCACGTCCAGGAAGATCTCGAGGCCGGCATCGTGGAGAGCCCGCACCATCTGCTTGAACTCGATGACCTGACCGCCCCGGTCTCCCGCCAGCGCGTAACGCCCCTCTGGGGCGAAGTAGCCGATGGTGTCGTAGCCCCAGTAGTTGCGCAGCCCGAGCTGGTGCAATCGGGCGGAGTCGATGAAGGCGTGCACCGGCATCAGCTCGATGGCGGTGACGCCCAGCGACCGGAGGTGCTCGATGGCAGCCGGGTGGGCGAGCCCGGCGTAGGTGCCGCGGAGCTTGCGGGGCACCCCGGGATGACGCATCGTGAATCCCTTGACGTGAGCTTCGTAGACGACGGTGTCTGCCCAGGGGATCCGCGGGGGAGAGGTCCCCCGCCAGTCGAAGCGGTCGTCGACCACGACGGAGAGCGGGACGTGTCCTGCGGAATCGAGCTCGCTCCGGACGTCATCGGTCATCCGCCGGTTCCACTCGTAGCCGAAGACCTCGGGGCCCCACCTCACCGAGCCGGTCAGAGCCCGGGCGTAGGGGTCGATCAGCAGCTTGTTGGAGTTGAACCGCCGACCGGCCGACGGCTGGTAGGGACCGTGGACCCGGTATCCGTAGAGGGTTCCGAGGCCGACACCGGGGAGGTAGCCGTGCCAGGTGAGATCGGTCCGGTCGATGAGCTCGTAGACGGCCCGGGTGCTTCCGTCAGGGTTGACCAGCACCAGCTCCACCCTCTCGGCGTTGGCGCTGAAGAGGGCGAAGTTGGTGCCGTTGCCGTCCCAGTGGGCGCCGAGCGGGAAGTGCTGGCCCGGCCACGGGTGGCCCGCGATCGGGGTCGCAGCCGTTGCCGGCCCCTGATCGGGGACGGCCGACGGCGAGGACTGCCGACGACGCGGTGACACGCGGGCGACTCCAGCTGGGGATCGGCTCCCCTCGGGACGGCGCCAGCTCGCAACCGCCTCCGGCGGCCCACGATACCGTCTCCTCGTACCGATCCGAGGCGATGATACGGGTCCATGACCGCGCCGAGCCCCAGAGCCTGGGGCCTCCTGCCCCACCACGTCAGCACCGGCGGCGGCGGCAGCAGCGGCAGCAGCGCGTCCGCGGAGACCGTCGACCTTCTGCTCGCCGCCCTCGGCGCCGATCGCCGCCGCCCCGATCGGGACGGCGACCGGCCGCTGGTCGTCGTCCAGGGAGAGTGTCCGCGGGCAGGCCGCGCAGGGGAGGGGACCGCGGCGGCGCCGTCGGAGGTCGAGCTCGAGGACGGCTCCACGCGGGCCTGCGGCGAGCGGCTGCCCGCCGACCTCCCGCTCGGGTACCACCGCCTCCACGCGGGGGGCCGGAGCCGCCTCCTGGTGGTGACCCCGCCCCGCTGCCACCACCCCGCCGCGCGGGGCTTCGGCTTCGCGGTCCAGCTCTATGCGACCCGCTCGGCGGCAAGCTGGGGTATCGGGGACCTCACCGACCTCGCCGGGCTGGCCGGCTGGGCGGCGGGGCTCGGAGCCGCGACGCTGCTGGTCAACCCGCTCCACGCCGGGCTGCCCCTCCTCCCCATCGAGCCCAGCCCGTACTTCCCCACCAGCCGGCTCTTCCTCGATCCGCTCTACCTGCGCCCCGAGGGCGGCGACACGGGCGTCAGCGACCTGGCGGCAGCCGCCCGCCTGCTGAACCACGAGCGCCGGATCGATCGCGACCAGGTCGCCCTGCTCAAGATGTCCGCCCTCGAGCGGGAGTTCATCGACACCGCCCACCCGGGCGAGGTGGAGGCGGCGCTGGAGGCGCGGCCGCGCCTCCACGACTTCGGCCTCTTCTGCGCCCTGGCGGAGCGCCACGGGAAGGACTGGCGTGATTGGCCGCGCCCGCTGGCGCGGCGCGACCCCGCGGCGATCCGGGCCGCGGCGGCGGAGCTGGCGGGGCGGGTGCGGTTCCACGCGTGGGTGCAGCTGCAATTGGACCGTCAGCTGGAAGAGGCTGGCGCTGCCCTCCCGCTGATCCGCGATCTCGCCGTGGGCTTCCATCCGGGGGGCGCCGACGCCTGGCTCTGGCAGGATCTGGTCGTCCCCGGGGTGACGGTGGGAGCCCCTCCGGACGCCTTCAACTCGCGCGGTCAGGATTGGGGCATCCCGGCCTTCGATCCTTGGAGGCTGCGGGCGGCCGGGTACGCCCCCTTCATCGAGACGCTTCGGGCCAACCTCCACGAGGGAGCCGGCCTGCGCATCGACCACGTGATGGGGCTGCAGCGGCTCTGGTGCATCCCGGCCGGGGGAGGGCCGGCCGACGGCTGCTACCTCGGATACCCCGCCGACGACCTGCTCGGCATCGTCGCCCTCGAGTCGGTCCGCCACCGGGCGACGGTGATCGGCGAGGACCTGGGGACAGTCCCCGCCGGATTCCGCTCGCGGCTGCGCCGGCGGGGGCTCCTCAGCTACGTGGTGCTCCTCTTCGAGGACCGCCCCCCCGCGCGCTGGCCGCGCCAGGCGCTGGCGACGGTGACCACCCACGACCTGCCCACCGTCACCGGTCTCTGGGACGGCAGCGACCTGCAGGCGAGGCGCCGGCGCGGGCTGCCCGCCAGCGCCTCCGACACCGAGGAGCTGGTGCAGCGCATCCGCCAGGATGGGGGACCGGCCCGCGACGCGGAGAGCTCGGCCGCGGTGGTGCATGCCCACCGGCGCCTGGCCGGCTCGCGCTGCACCCTGCTCGCCGCCACCCTCGAGGACGTGGCCGAGGTCCAGGAGCGACCGAATCAGCCGGGCAGCGCGGGCGAGAGCCCGAATTGGTCCTTGGCGCTGCCCGTGCCCCGTGAACGCCTGCAGGAGCTCCCCATGGCCCGGCAGCTGGCCGGCATATTGGCTCGCAAACCGGTGGGCCGGCGGCGCCCAGCGGGCAGAGAGCAGGGAGTTTGATCTCCCCTGAACGAGCCTGGCCGACGTGATATAGTTGACGGAGCAACTGGGCCGAGGATGCCCGAACGGAGAGTCCCACGTTGACCACAGCGGTGAAGCAGGCTTCGACACGCATCGATATCGAGCTGTTCCAGTGCGCCAAGGCGGAGGCACGCCGCCTGCACCGGCCCGTCTACATCGCGGGCGGTGAGATCCACGCCGAACGTCCCCCGCGGACCACGGCGATGGTGTGGCCGAACGGCAGCGTCACCTGGGGCAACCCCCAGGCCGCCAGCAAGCAGATCGACCGGCGCCACCTCCCCCCCGCCGCCTGAGGCGCGCGCTGGAGCCCCAGGGGGCCGGCTGCGGCCGCCGATCGCGGATCCTGGGCGCGGCGAACGCGGTCGGTAAGATCTGGTCGCGATGATGCGCGATCCCCCGCGCCTGCGCGCGGCACGCCGGTGACGGCAGCCTCTGCGACCACCGCCGAGGATGCGGCCGCCTCCCCCGGCCGGGGGCGCGAACCGCTCCTCGCCGCCTTCGGGATCGTCAAGCGCTACGGGGTCAAGCACGTGCTGGACGGCGTCGACCTGACCGTTCACCCCGGCGAGGTGGTGGCCCTGGTGGGGGAGAACGGGTGTGGCAAGACCACCCTGCTGCGGATCTGCGCGGGGATCACCCGTCCCGATGCCGGGAGGGTGGAGGAGCGCGGCCGCATCGGGTACTGCCCCCAGGAACCCGGGCTGCTCGAGCTCCTGAATGCCGACGAGCATCTGGCGCTCTTCGGCGCCGGGTTTGGGCTGAACCGGAAGGACGCGGTGGCCGCGGGGCGGCAGTTGCTCGAGGAGCTCGACTTCCCGGTCGGCGACGGATCCGTGTCCAAAGACCTCTCGGGCGGGACCCGGCAGAAGCTCAACCTCGCCCTCGCGCTCCTCGGTGACCCGGAGGTGCTGCTGCTCGACGAGCCCTACCAGGGGTTCGACACCGGCTCCTACGTCAACTTCTGGGACCACGTCAGCGGATGGCGTGCCGCCGGCCGGGCGACCGTGGTGGTCACCCACATGCTGAGCGAGCTCTCCCGGGTCGACCGCGTCGTGGACCTGAGCCATCCGTCGCGCCGCTCGCCGGGCTCTCCGGAGGCCGGGAGGTGACGGAAGCGAAGGCCTTCGTGCAGCGCACCCTCATCGTCGCCGAGATGCAGGGCCGCCAGCTCCTCCGCCGGCGGCTCGCCCTCGCCATCCTGGTCGCGCTCCCGGTCGCCCTCTACCTTGCGATGCTGAGCCAGAGCAAGGAGAACGCGATCGAGTTCGGCGCCCTGGGCATGAGCTGGTCGGTGGCCTGTGCGGCCCTCTTCGCGGTGCTGGCGGCGCGGGAGGCCGAGCCGCGGCTGGTGCTCATCGGCTTCCGTCCGGCCGAGCTGATGCTCGGACGCTTCCTGCTCCTGCTCGGCGGGGGCACTGCGTTCGCCGCGCTGGTCGGGGTGGCGATGATGCTGGCGTCCTCTCCGGTCTCGGTCGCCGCGCTCTTCGGCTCGTGCCTGCTGGTCCCCCCGATCGCCGTCTCCCTGGGCCTCGCGGTGGCCGCCGTCCTGCCCCATGACCTGGAGGGGACGCTGGTGATCATTGGCCTGGTGGGCATCCAGCTGGCCCTCAGCGGGGGGGCGTGGGTCAACGGCATCCTCCCCATGAACGGCCCCATCCAGCTCGCCTACCTGGCGGGCGGCTTCCCCGCGGACCCGGTGGGCCTGATGCTCGCGCACAGCTTCGTGTACGTGGTCGCGCTGCTCGCCATCGCCGCCGCCGGCTGGTCGCTGCGGGTTCGGGTCCGGCGCGGGCGGCCGGCAGCGCCGGCTCAGTGAGCGGCGGGATCCCGGAGGGCGAGCACCTCCCTCGCCAGCCGCTCCTCGCCCTGCGCGCCCGCCATCACGATGTCGAGAACGTGGGGGCTCATGCGCAGCCGGGCGACGGCGTCTGACAGCTCGCGGTCGGCCGCGTCCAGGACAAAACCGGAGGCCAGCCCGGCGTAGTGGTGCGCCACCCCGAGGGCGGTGGGCTCCTCGCCGAGCTGCGCCATCAGGGCAACCGTCGGGCCCTTCAGCGCGCGGCCCCCGATGATCGGGGCGATGGCGATCACGCGCTCCCTCTCCAGGTGAGGGCCAATCAGGGCGGTGATCGGGTCCACGCTGAGCAGAGGGTTGGACGGGCCGATCACCACCAGATCCGCCGCGCGGACCGCCTGCACCGCGGCCGGCGCCGGCACCGCAGCCTCCAGGCCCTCGAAGTGCAGGCCGCGGACCGGCGGCTCGCAGCGCTTGCCGACGAACCACTCCTGGAAGCTCAGCTCACCGGCGTCGGTCGCGACCCGGGTGCGCACCGGGTCGTCGCTCATCGGGATGACGGCCGCGTTCAGGCCCAGCCGCCGGCCGATCTCCGCGACCGCCTCCGTGAGGGTCATCCCCCGCCGCCGCAGGGAGGCCCGCAGGAGGTGGAGGCCAAGGTCGCGATCGCCCAGCCCAAACCAGGCCGGCTCACCGAGCAGACCGAGCATCTCGAGGGCGTGGAAGCTCTCGTCACGAACTCCGAACCCCGCGTCGGTGTTGAAGATGCCGGCAAGCCGGTAGAGGACGGCATCGGTGTCCGGACAGACCAGCAGCCCCCACATCTCCTCGTCGTCGGCGGTGTTGGTGATCACGCTGAGCTCTCCTGGAGCCAGGGCCCGCGCCAGCCCGCAGGCCAGCCGGGCGGCGCCGGTCCCTCCGGCCAGGACCGTAACCCTCACCGGATCACCGGAAGAGGTCCAGGTCGGCGGTGCGCACCAGCTCCTGTCCACTGCCGGCGGGGCCTTCGAGTGCCAGCCCGCGAACGACCACCGCGGGGATCCGCCGGGTCTTGCCCATGACCATCTCGGCGGCCGCGGCGATCTCGTCGGCGACGGCCACCACGGTGGCGTGCAGGGGCATGCCGAAGTCGTCGGGGCTTCCCCGGTAGTCGACGGTGGCCGGCATCCCAGCCACCCCCAGGGCGACGTTGCAGAGGCCGACCCGCCAGGGGCGGCCGAAGGTGTCGCTGATCACCACCCCGACATCCGCCCCCGTCATCTCGGCGATGCGCCGGCGCAGCCCCTCCGCGCTCCGGTCGCAGTCCTCCGGCAGGAGGCAGGCCACGTCCGCCCCGGGCACGTTGGACCGGTCGACGCCGGCGTTGGCACAGACGAATCCGTGTCGGGTCTCGACGATCAGGACGCGATCCGCGCGGACCACGCGGACGCTCTCGTCGAGGACGACCTGGACCATGCGCGGGTCGGCGTGCAGCTGCTCGGCCAGCTCTTGCGCCCGGGGGCTCGGCGCCACCGCGGCGAGGCTGCGCAGCCTCCCCTCCGCCTTGGAGACCACCTTCTGGGCCACCACCACGATGTCGCCGGAGCGGAGGGGGGCGGCTCGCTCCGCGATCAGCCTGCCCAGGTCGTCGCCACTCGCGATCTCGGGCAGACCCTCGATGCCGTGGAGCTCGAGCCCGCCGGCCTGTCCGCCGGTCACTCGGTTTCTCCCGTGGCGGCCCGCCAGCGGTCCAGGGTGGCCAGGTCATCCGGCTCGTCGAGGTCAAGGGCCAGTGCCGGCTCCCGGTGGACGATCAGCTCCCGCCCCCGCCGCCTCGCCTCGGCGGCGAAGCGGGGGAGGGATGCCTCCCCGAACTGCAGGTCGAAGTCGCCGATGGGGCGCAGGTAGAGGGCATTGGTGCCCTCGCGGCCGAGCGCCGGAGCCACCACCGCGACCGGCCCCTCGACCGTCCCCGCATGGTCGAGGAGGCGGCGCAGGCTGCCCGCATCGACGAGGGGGAGATCGGAGCTGAGCACCAGGCAGCCGGAGCCTCCCCGGGCGAGCACCTCGGCCAGGCCGCGTTCCGCGGCACGGTTCTGACCCGCGGGGTGCTCCTCGACGAGAGCCTCCGCCCCGCACCGCCGGGCCAGGTTGGCCGCTCCCGGGCCGCCGCAGACTGCAATGGTGTCAGCCACTTCCCGTGCGGCACCCAGCGCCCGGACCGCGCACTCCTCGGCGAGGCGCAGGCGCTCGGCGGCCGAGAGGGCGGCGGCGAGGCGGGTCTTCGCCGTGCCGGGCTCCTTGATCAGCACGACGATCTGCGCCGCTTGTCCCATCCACCGGACTCTAGACAGCAGGGGTGATGGGGTGGATGCAGCCACTGGATGAGTCCGGTCGCTCCGAGGTGGGGTGAGCCGAGCGCGGCTGAGCCGCGCCGGCGAGGGGCGGCGAGCCCCTGTGAGAAGGGGAGGGGCCCCCGCGCCGCCTGCGGCGTGGGGCACGGCGAGCCCCTGTGAGAAGGGGAGGGGCCCCCGCGCCGCCTGCGACGCGGGGAAGCTTTGCGACAATGGCGCGATGCAGCGCGGCCGCAGCATCTTCCCGTTCACCGCGATCGTCGGCCAGGGGCCGATGAAGCAGGCCCTCGTGCTCAACGCCATCAACCCCGCCATCGGCGGCGTGCTGATCCGCGGGGAGAAGGGGACGGCCAAGTCGACGGCGGTGCGGGCCCTGGCGCGCCTCCTCCCCGAGCTCGAGGTGGTCGCCGACTGCCGCTTCGGCTGCTCTCCCGACGCCGCCGCCAGCCGCTGCGACGAGTGCGCCGAGCGGCTCCAGCGCGGCGAGACGTTGCCTCGGGCCACCCGGCAGATGCGGGTGATCGAGCTGCCCATCAACGCCTCGGAGGATCGCGTGGTCGGGTCGATCGACATCGAGGCCGCCATCAAGAAGGGCGAGAAGGAGTTCGAGCCCGGGGTGCTCGCCGAGGCCAACCGCAACATCCTCTACGTCGACGAGGTGAACCTCCTCGACGACCACATCGTCGACGTTCTCCTCGATGCCGCCGCGATGGGCACCAACACCGTCGAGCGCGAGGGCGTCTCGGTGTCCCACCCGGCCCGCTTCATCCTGGTCGGGACCATGAACCCGGAGGAGGGCGAGCTGCGCCCCCAGCTCCTTGATCGCTTCGGGCTCTGCGTGGACGTGGAGGGCATCCGGGATGTCCGGCAGAGGGTCGAGATCGTCGAGCGCCGCGAGGCGTTCGAGGACGATGCCGAGGCGTTCGCCTCCATCTGGGAGCCCGAGGAGCACGCCGAGGCCGAGCGGATCCGGAAGGCCATCCTCTCCCTCGGCGACGTGGCCGTGGATCGGGAGATCCTGGTCGCCATCGCCCATCTCGGCATCGAGCTGGAGGTGGACGGCCACCGCGCGGACCTGGTGACCCGCAAGGCGGCCCAGGCGGTCGCCGCCCACGAGGGGCGGGACCGGGTCACCCTCGACGATGTCGAGGGGGTGGCGCCCATGGTGCTGGCCCACCGGATCAAGCCGACTGCGGGCTCCCGGCGCGGCCTCGCCGACATCGGCGAGATCCTGCGCGGACCCGGCAACGGCTCCACCGGGCGAGGCCGGTAGGGTGGACGCCGCCACCCGCTCGACCCAGCTCCCGTCGGCGGGTGTCGAGCCTCCGTCGGGGCTCCAGCATCGTCTCGTCCACGGCGACCAGGAGGCCGTGGTCGCCGAGGTCGGCGCGACCCTCCGCGCCTACACGGTGAGCGGGCGGCCGGTGATCCTCGGCTTTGACGTGACCGAACCGGCGACCAACGCCCAGGGTCAGACGCTGTTGCCATGGCCCGGGCGCGTCGGCAACGGCCGGTATCGGTGGCAGGGCGTCGACCACCAGCTCCCCCTCGATGAGGCCGGGTTGACCAACGCCATCCACGGGCTGGTCCGCTGGGCGAACTGGACGGCCGATGCCCCCGCCACCGACCGCGTGGCGATGCGCCACCGGCTCCATCCCCGTGACGGCTACCCCTTCTGCCTGGACCTGATGGCGACCTACGCGCTCGACGACGGCGGCCTCCGCGTGACCCTCACGGGGACCAACCTCTCCGGGGTACCCGCCCCCTACGGAGCCGGCTCCCACCCCTATCTGGCGGTGGATGGCGCTCTGGTCGACGGCTGGCGGCTCACGGTCCCGGCGGAGACCCGGCTGCGCACCGATTCGCGGATGCTGCCGACCGGCAGGGAACCGGTGGCCGGCACGGAGTTCGACTTCCGGGAACCGCGCGTGATCGGGCACACTCAGCTCGACACCGCCTTCACCGACCTGGTCCGCGATCCCGACGGTCTCGCCCGGGTCTCGGTGGAGGCCCCGGACGGGCGGCGGCTCGTCCTCTGGTCTGACCGCGCCTGCCCCTGGCTGGTGCTCTTCAGCGGGGATTCCATGCGGCCCGCCGAGCGGCGGAGCGGGCTCGCCGTGGAGCCGATGACCTGCCCACCCGACGCCTTCCGGAGCGGCGAGGATGTGATCGCGTTGCAGCCCGGTGAGACCACCACCGCGAGCTGGGGGATCGACGTCACCGGCTTCCGCGGCTGACCGGACGCCGCCGCGGCGACCCCCTATTTGAATCCGCACAGCCCCTCGTGGAAGTCGCCGGTCGTGATCCAGCGCTCGATCACCAGGTCGACCATGGCGTCGTCGACCTCGGCCGCACCCAGAGTGCGGGCGTTGGCAAGTTCCCTCTACGCGACCATCCCCTCGAGCGGGCTCGCGGTGGTCCTCCGGTGAGCGCGGGGCTCGCGCTGGGAGCGGCCGGCCCGTCGGGGGCGGCCGGCGTGCTGGTCACCGTCCATGAGCGGCTGGGCTACGCGTTCCTGATCGTCCTCGCCGCCGGGCTCGTCCTCGCCCTCCTGGCCGTCCGGGATGTGCGGCGTCTGCCCACCGTCCGCGCCTACCTCTGGCTCGCCGTGGCGGCCCTCGTGCTGCAGGGGATCGCCGGCATCAGCCTGCTCCTCGCCGGCGAGCGCCCCGACGAGGGGCTCCATCTCATGTACGGCCCGCTCGCGCTGGTCTCCCTCCCCCTCACCGTCCTCTTTGCCCGTGGATGGGCGCCGCGACGGGAGGCGTGGACGTTCGCCGCCGGCTTCCTCGTGGCGCTTCTCTTGGCCATCCGGGCCCTCATGACCGGCTGATCGCGCCCTTCTGACGCCGGCTGCCCCGCTGGAGCCCCGACCCGGTCGCGACCTGAGCGCGGCGGATGTTTGCGAGACCGTCACGGATGGGCAGCAGCCATGTCGTATGGCCGGCCTAGTGTCAGGGTGCCATGTCTGCATCCGCGCACCGCCGCCGGCTCCGGCCCTGGCAGGTGCTCACCACCTGCCTGGTCGCCATCGTGGTCGGCATCGGGGTGGCCGGTGGGGGCGTGCTCGGCGCCTGGCAGGGCCTGAGCGAGAACGCGACCAACATGGTGACCGCGGCCGCCGCCGGAGGCGTGCCGGTGACCTCCGTTCACTGTAGTGGCCTTTCGCCCGCCTACCCCACCACCTGCACCGACACCCAGGGGACGGTGACCATCTCCTGGACCGCGGTGACCGGCAGCACCGGGATCACCGTGGAGCGGGCGACCTCACCGACCGGCACTTACTCGACGATCGCGACCCTGGCCGGCACGGCGACCAGCTACACGGACACCCCTGTCACCGCCACCTACAACACCCAGTACTACTACGAGGTCTTCTCCGGCGCCGCGGGATGGGCGTCGGCGGCCGACGTCGACATGGCGCTCTCGCTGCCCCCGGCCGGAGGCACCGATGACACCGTGGGCACCGGGGGCACCCCCTTCAGCCCCGCCAACATCATCGCGATGGCCACCGCCGGCGGCACCCCCTACACCACCACCACGGATTGGGGGGCGAGCGGCGGCCCGGTGGTCGGGGGCCAGCAGGTCGATGGGGTCAGCTGCGTCTCCGCCAGCCAGTGCTGGGTCGCCACCCAGAGCGGTGACATCTGGATGAGCACAAACGGCGGCTATGGCTGGGCCCAGCAGACCGTTCCCGGCACCGCGGCGCTCGGGGCGATCGACTTCCCCACCGCCACCGCCGGCTGGGCGGTGGGGGCGGGGGGCATCATCGACGCCACCACCAACGGCGGCACCACCTGGGTGGCGCAGACCTCGGGCACCGCCCAGGCGCTCGACGGGGTGAGCTGCGTCTCCGCGACCCAGTGCTGGGTCGTCGGGGCGAACGGCGTCATCCTGGGGACCGTCAACGGGGGCACCACCTGGACGTCAGAGACCTCCGGCACCACCCAGCTCCTTGCCGCCGTGAGCTGCGTCTCGACCACCCACTGCTGGGCGGTGGGCAACCAGGGCGTCATCGTGGCGACCGCCAACGGCGGCACCACCTGGGGCGCCGAGACGAGCGGCGTCAACGGGAACCTCACCGGGGTGAGCTTCGTCAATGCCAACGACGGATGGGTGGTGGGTCAGAACGGGGTCCTCCGGGTGACCGTCAACGGCGGGACCACCTGGACGGCACAGACAGCGGGAACCGGCCAGAGCCTCGATGCGGTGAGCATGGTCAGCGCCACCACCGGCTGGGCGGTCGGGGTGGGCGGGACCATCCTCGCCACCACCAATGGCGGCACCACCTGGACGGAGCAGGGCGCCGGCATCAACCAGCCCATCAATGCCATCAGCGCCGTCAACGCCTCGGACGCGATGGTCGGCCTCACTCCGGGAGGAGGGACGCCCAGCATCCTGACCACCACCAACGGGGGCGCCAGCTGGGTCCTGCCCTCCAACCAGTATGTGCAGTGGACCTTCGGTCCCATCGTGGCCACCGGGGCGCCGGTCACCTCGGCGGTGGTCACCCTGGTAGACCAGGCCAGCCAGTCCCCCAGCTCGACCGCCCAGACCTACCTGCTGGTCTCGGCCAACGCGGGATCGAGCTGGACGCCCTTCGTGATCGCCAGCCCGACCGCCAACCTGGCCACCCAGACCGTGGCCGTCGGCTCCGTCATCGGCAGCGCGGCCGCAGTCTCGGGGATGGAGCTGCGCTACGTCATCAGCGACGGCAGCGGCTTCACGAGCACCTTCGACCTGGTCCACGTCGACATCAACTGACCCTGACGGAGCGAGGCGCGGAGCCCAGGGCTCCGGTCCGGAGCGGAGGGGCGGCCGGCACCGGCACCCGTGCCGAGGGCGCGGACGCCCGGTTCGAATACGATGCCGCGGTGCCCTCGGTGCTTCGCGACGACATCCGCAACTTCTCGATCATCGCCCACATCGACCACGGGAAGTCGACGCTGGCCGATCGCCTGCTGGAGGTGACCGGGACGGTCGCCCTCCGGGACATGCAGGATCAGCTCCTCGACACCCTCGACCTGGAGCGGGAGCGGGGCATCACCATCAAGGCCCAGGCGGTGCGGATGGAGTACACAGCCCGGGACGGGCGTCCCTACGAGCTCAACCTCATCGACACGCCCGGCCACGTGGACTTCACCTACGAGGTGTCGCGCGCCCTGGCCGCCTGCGAGGGCGCGGTCCTGGTCGTCGACGCCACCCAGGGGATCGAGGCCCAGACCCTGGCCAACGTCGACCTGGCCCTCGAGCACGACCTGGAGATCATCCCGGTCATCAACAAGATCGATCTCCCCGCCGCCGACCCCGAGCTGGTGCGCCGCGAGATCGAGGAGGTGATCGGTCTTCCCGGCTCCGGTGCCATCCTTGCCTCGGCCCGCCAGGGGATCGGGATCGAGGAGGTCCTCGAGGCGGTGGTCGCCCGGGTGCCGCCCCCGCACGGCGACCCCGAAGCGCCCCTGACAGCCCTGATCTTCGACGCCAAGTACGACGCCTACCGGGGGGTGGTCGTCTACGTCCGGGTCATGGACGGCTCCGTCCGCCCCGGTGAGCGGATCCGGATGATGGCGACGGAGAAGGAGTTCGTCGTCGACGAGGTGGGGGTGTTCCGGCCGGTGATGACCCCCACCGACGGGTTGACGACCGGCGAGGTCGGCTACCTGATCGCCTCGATCAAGAACGTCCGGGACTCCAAGGTCGGCGACACCGTGACCCTGGCCGACCGCCCCGCCGCCGCGGCGCTCCCCGGCTATCGCCACGTCACGCCCATGGTCTACGCGGGCATCTTCCCGATCGACTCGGACGACGTCCAGGAGCTGAAGGAGGCGCTCGAGAAGCTCAACCTCAACGACGCCTCGCTGGTCTGGGAGCCGGAGTCCTCGGCGGCCCTCGGCTTCGGCTTCCGCTGTGGCTTCCTCGGCCTCCTCCACATGGAGATCGTCCAGGAGCGGCTGGAGCGCGAGTTCAACCTCGCCCTGATCACCACCGCTCCGACGGTCGCGTATCGGGTCCGGCTGCGCAGCGGCGAGGTCATCCCCGTGGACAACCCGGAGAGGCTGCCCGACCCCTCGGCCATCGACGAGATCGAGGAGCCCCGCTGCACCGCGACCATCCTGGTGCCGAGCGCCCAGGTCGGCACCGTCATGGAGCTCTGCCAGGAGCGGCGTGGCGAGTTCCGCAACCTGGAGCACCAGGCCGGCGACCGGGTGGCCCTGACCTACGACCTCCCCCTCGGCGAGATCATCCACGACTTCTACGACCAGCTCAAGTCGCGGAGCCGGGGCTACGCGTCGCTCAACTACGAGCTGACCGGGTTCCGGGCCGAGCGGCTGGTCAAGCTCGACATCATGGTGGGAGGGCAGCGGGTCGACGCCCTCTCCATGATCGTCCACCGCGACCGGGCAAACCTCCACGGGCGCAAGCTCGCCGAGCGGCTCCGCAAGCTCATCCCCCGGCAGCTCTTCGAGGTTCCGATCCAGGCGGCGGTGGGCGGTAAGATCATCGCCCGCGAGACGGTGTCGGCGATGCGCAAGGATGTCCTGGCCAAATGCTACGGTGGGGACATCACCCGCAAGCGCAAGCTGCTGGAGAAGCAGAAGGAGGGGAAGCGACGGATGAAGCGGGTGGGCAGTGTGGAGATCCCCCAGGAGGCCTTCATGGCCGTCCTGCAGATGGACGAGGACTGATGACGACACCATCGGCAGCAACATCGACGATCCCGCCGGCAGATCCCGGCCGAGCCGCCTGAGCGTGGCTCCGCCCCGCCACCGTCGCAAGCGCCGTCCCTCCCGGGTCGTCAGCAGCCCGCCCCCGGCCGCCGAGCCCGAGCCCGCTCCCTGGCCGCCCCCGCGCCGGGGTCTCATGGCGTCCCTGTTGGGTCCCCCGCGCCCGGCCTCCCCGCGCCCGGTCTCCTCGCGCCCGGTGCGGTCAATGGCGGGACCCGGTCCCGCGGCCAACCTCGGCCCGATATGGACCCGAACCGACTACTACGCCCTCTCGGCCGTCACTGCGCTGGTGGTCCTGGTCATCGGCCTCGTCATCGGCCTGACCGACACCACCAGCACCACCGTGCAGAAGAACCCGGCCCCGACCGCAACCAGCTTCACGGTGGCGAGCGGCGACGGCAAGACGCTCATCTGCGGCGCCAACGCCGCCATCCAAGTCGGCGGCCAGGAGGCTCACATCGCTGCGATCGACGGCGATCAGGTCACGCTTGCGGCACCGCTCAGCTCGGTGCCCGCCTCCGGCGCGACCGTCAGCCAGAGCACGCTGGGCCCCGCCACGGTCGACACCTGCGCGGCGGTGGCGGCCAGCCCGGCACCCACCACCACCCAGTTCACCCTCGCCGGCGGGGCCGGCGTGGACTTCGTCGCCGCCGGCATCCTCGTCGACGGCCAGCAGGCGACGGTCAAGTCCGTCGACACCACCACCTACCGGATCAGCCTCTCGAGCCCGCTCGCGTCGCCGCCCGCCGCCGGTACCCCGGTCACGCAGCAGCTGTACACGACCGGCAGCCTGATCGGGGGCATCGTCGGCCTGGCGATCTCCGAGATCGCCATCGTGCTGCTCGCGGTGGCCGCGCTGGTGGCGCGCCCGATGGCTGCCAGGCTCCGCAGGAAGGACCGTCCGCGGGTCGTGGAGGTGCTTGTCTTCGGTGCCATGGTGGCGGTGGTCGACACCCTCGTCTACTACCTGGAGGTGAGCGCGCTCGGCTCCACGACCGGCACCGGGGTGGCGGTGGCCGAGCTCGCCGCCGCGGCCTCCGGCTTCGTGCTGGTCCCGTTCGCCTTCCCGATCATCGCGCGCTGGTTCCGCAGGCCTCCGCGGCAACCGCGGGGGATCCCGGGACCGGCCGGCCGGTGACCGCCGGCGAGCCCCGGTGAGATGACGGATGCGCGCGCGGCCGGCCGCGCGCGCATCCGGTCGCTCTACCTTCACATCCCCTTCTGCGAGCGGCGCTGCGAGTACTGCGACTTCGTCAGCCTTCCCGGTCGCGATCGGGAGGCCGAGTACGTCGAGGCGCTCCGGTCCGAGGTCCGCGGACTGGCCGCCCGGCTCGGCCGCCTCGAGCTGGACACCGTCTTCGTCGGCGGCGGGACGCCGAGCTTCGTCGACCCCGACCGGCTCGGCGGGCTCCTCGACGAGGTGCGGGCGGGCTTTGTCCTCGCCCCCGGTTGCGAGGTCACCCTCGAGGCCAATCCCTCCAGCACCTCCGAGGGACGTGCCGCGGCGTGGCTCGAGGCCGGCTTCAACCGGGTGAGCCTCGGGATCCAGAGCCTGGAGCCGGACATCCTCACCTTCCTCGGTCGTGTCCACGATCGCGAGCGAGCCCTCGCCGCCGTCGGCGAGGTCCGCCGTGCCGGCTTCTCCCGGATCAGCTGCGATCTGATCTACGCCGTCCCCGGCCTCGACGACACCCGCTGGCGTTCGACCCTGGAGCGGGTCGCGGCCCTCGGTCCCGGCCACGTCTCCGCCTACGAGCTGACCGTCGAGGCGGGGACGCCGCTGCACGCGAGCGTGCGGCGAGGCGAGAAGCCGGCCGTGGATCCCGAGGCGGCCCTCCGCCAGCACCGGATCGCCGTCTCGGTCCTCAGGGCGGCCGGCCTTCACCAGTACGAGGTCAGCAACTATGCGCAGGTGGGCGAGGAGTGCCGCCACAACCTCGTCTACTGGCGCCGTGGTCACTACCTCGGTGCGGGACTCGGCGCCCACGGACACCTTCCGGCCGGGGTGGGCACCCTCGTCGACGTCCCGGTCCCACCTGGCGCCATCGGCATTCGCTACTGGCACGGACGCAGCCTTCCCGCTTACGTGGAGGGCTCTCGCGCCGGCGTCCTCCCCATCGAGGGCTCCGAGGCGGTCACGGCGGCCGACGCCGAGGCGGAGCGCATCCTGCTCGGTCTGCGTCTCGCGGAGGGGATCGCCGTCTCCCGGCCCCTCGGCGAGCGGGCCGATGCGCTCGTCGCGGCCGGCCTGCTCTGGCGTCGCGACGGCCGTCTCGGCGCCACCGCGCAGGGGCAGGAGGTGCTCGACGAGGTGATCCGTCAGCTCGTCACCTAGCAGCTCGGGCACTCCGTCGTCAGGTCGGGTGGCGGCGCTGTGGTCATCTGTAACGCCGCCGCTGAGGCGCCATGCCCGGCCAAGACGGAGGGGTCACAGTGTCGCCGCAGGGCTTTCGAAGTGGCATGCGGTTGGGCGACGATTGCATCAATCATGCGCCGCACTTCTGGTTCTCCAGGCCGTCAGCCCGTGCCCGAGACTATCGTCACGGAGCTTCTCCGTGCCGGGCTCTCGCGGAGCACCGTGCTGGCCATGGAGGGCTGGAAGGCGCAGGAGGTGTTCGACCTGCTCCACTCCGCACACCTCGGCGACGGCCACCGCCAGAGCCCCGAGTTCCGCTCGCGGAGCCACGGTCTCGGCTCCCTGGGCGGTCCGGCGAGCTCGCCGGCCGGACCGGTGCTAGGATTTAGCACTCACGACTAGCGAGTGCCAAGGTGGCTCCGGGTGGAGCCGCCGGTCCGGGAGAGCCATGGAGAGCTGGATCCCTCTCGATACGCGCAAGGAGCAGATCCTCAAGGCGGTGGTCGCGGACTACACCGCCACGGGGGTGCCGGTGGGGTCGCACGCCCTCGCCCTGCACCTGGCGAGCTGGTCTGCCGCCACCATCCGCAACGAGCTGGCGACCCTGGTCGAGGTGGGCTACCTCCTCCAGCCCCACACCTCCGCCGGCCGTGTGCCCAGCGATCGCGGCTACCGGTACTACGTCGATTTCCTGATGCAGGAGGAGGGCCTTCCCGGGGGCGTGCGCCGTCAGCTCGAGCCCCGCCTGGCGGTCATGCCCGCCGACATCGAGGGGGTCCTGGAGCTGGCCGCCCAGGTGCTCGCCGTGGCCGTCGACGCTCTGAGCATCGTCACGGGTCCCCGGGCCCGCAGTGTCGCCGTCAAGCACCTGGACCTGGTCTCGCTCGATCCCGGTCATGCCCTCCTCATCCTGGTGCTGGACGGCAACGTCATCCGCCAGCACCCGATGGCCCTCAGCCGTGAGGCCGACCAGGAGGAGTTGAGCCGGCTCGCCGGTGGCCTCAACGCCGAGATCGTCGGTCTCGACGGGGCCCAGATCGAGTCCAGCCCGGGCAGCCATCCGGTGCATCCGCTCCGCTCCGAGGTCGTCGCCGACATCGCCGCCTTCCTCCACTCGGTGGAGTCCCGGCAGGACACCCTGATCGTTCACGACGGGGTCCGCAACCTCCTTCACCAGCCCGAGTTCGGCGACGTCCAGCGGCTTGCCCAGGTGCTGGAGCTGGTCGAGGAGGAGCGGGTCCTCGGTGAGCTGCTCGCCGCGGCGTTCGAGGAGGCCGGCTCCGGTCCGGACCAGGGAGTGGCAGCTGGCGGCGCGCCCACCGGGCGTCCGGTCACCGTGGTGATCGGCACGGAGTCCGGGATTTCACAGCTGAACGGCTGCAGCCTGGTGTTGACCACGTACCGGGCCGGAGAGGGGAGGGGTGGCACGGTGGGGGTGCTGGGCCCGACCCGGATGCCCTACTCGCAGGTGGCCCCGCGGGTGCGCTTCGTCGCCGATCGGGTTGGCGAAGCGGTGACGCGGGTACTCAGTTGACCATGTCCGCTGATCGAGGAGACCGAGGATGAGCGACCCCCCCAGGCGGAGTGTGGACGGGAGAGCCGTCCGCGCCTCCCATGGCGAGCCGCCGTCCCGTCCCGGCGGCACTGCCTCCGGGGCCGCGGGCCCGGGTGCCCACGGAGCCGGCAGGGAAGCCCAGGCCGCCCCGGCGAGTGACGCTCCTCCTGACGCCCCGGTGGTTCCGGCCACCGGCCCCGAAGCCGTCACAGAGGCGGAGGTCGAGAGCCTGCGGGCCGAGCTCGCCGAGCGGAGTGACCAGTTGCTGCGCCTGGCCGCCGACTTCGAGAACTTTCGCCGGCGCAAGGCCCAGGAGCTCGCCGACCGGGGTCGGTACGCGTCCGAGGAAGCCGCCCAGGCGCTCCTTCCCGTGCTCGACAACCTGCGTCGCGCCGTTGGCCACTCGGCCGGGGACGGGGGTGGCCAGCAGCTCCTGGACGGGCTGCGGATGGTGGTGATCCAGTTCGAGCAGGCGCTGAGCGCGATCGGAGTCGAGACCGTCGAGACGGTCGGCGCGCGCTTCGACCCGTCGGTGCACGAGGCGATCGGCGGTGAGGAGTCCGACGGGGTCAGCGAGGACACGGTGGTCGCCGAGCTGCAGCCCGGCTACCGTCTCCATGACCGTCTCCTCCGTCCCGCGCTGGTACGGGTCGTGCACCCGCGTCGCGGCCGCAGCGCCACTGCGGGACCCGAGGTCTGATGGCCACGGTCAAGCGCGACTACTACGAGGTCCTCGGTGTCAAGCGCGACGCGAAACCCGAGGAGTTGAAACGCGCGTACCGCAAGCTCGCCATGGAGTTTCACCCCGACCGCAACCAGGGTGACAAGGCTGCCGAGGAGAAGTTCAAGGAGGTGGGCGAGGCCTACTCCGTCCTGAGTGACCCTCAGAAGCGCCAGCGCTACGATGCGTACGGCCACAGCGGTCAGCAGATGCCCGACTTCGGGCAGTTCTCCTTCGACTCGGCCTTCGACCTCTTCGACATGTTCTTTGGGGGAGGGCGGCGTTCCGCGCGCGGGTCAGGACCGCAGCGCGGCTCCGATCTGAGGATGTCGGTCGACATCACCTTCGAGGAGTCGGTCTTCGGCGCCAAGCGGACCGTGGAGGTGCCGCGTGCCGACACCTGCCCCGACTGCCTGGGGAGCGGCGCGGCGCCGGGGACGACACCGCACACCTGCCCCGACTGCGGGGGCAGCGGACAGGTGCGGCGGGCGATGCAATCCATCTTCGGCCAGGTGATGAACGTGACCGCATGCCCGCATTGCCATGGCACCGGAAAGCTGGTGGACAACCCCTGCCAGCGCTGCCGCGGCCGGGGGCTCGTGGAGGCGCGCAAGACCATCGAGGTCTCCATCCCCGCCGGGGTCGATGGCGATGTCCAGGTGCGGGTCTCGGGTGAGGGCGAGGCAGGACCGCAGGGCGGGCCTCACGGTGACCTCTACCTGAGCTTCCGGGTCGCGCCCCATCCCCAGCTGATCCGCCGGGGCCAGGACCTCGTCTACGAGCTGCCGGTCTCGGTCACCCAGGCTGTGCTCGGAGACAGGATCACGGTCCCCACGGTGAGGGGCGAGACGGAGGTGGATCTGCCCGCCGGCACCCAGCCCGGCCGCGTGATCAAGATCGCGGGGCAGGGGGTCCCCCATCTCCGCACCGGGCGACGCGGCGACCAGATCTGCGTCGTCCGGGTGGTGGTGCCCGCTCACATCTCCGCGAAGGACCGGAAGCTCTACGAGGAGTTGGGGGGCCGCGACGGGAAGCCGGTCGAGGTCAGGCGCGGCTTCTTTGACCACCTGCGCGACTTCTTCGCCCCGGCGGAGTGACGCCGGGCGTGGCAGTCAGCCAGCGGACCCACGTCTGACCTCTCAGCCGGCTTCGGCCTTCCTCGCGCGCTTGTCCCGGTACATGTTGGTGTCGGCGCGACGCAGCAGCTGCGCCGGCTCGCCGCCGTCCTCGGGGAAAGCCGCCTGACCGATGCTGAGCCCGACCGGGACCTGCCGTTCGTCGACCGTCATCGGCTCCTCCATCCGCTGACGGACCTTGGCGCTGATCAACTCAGCCTGCACGGGATCCGCATCGACGGCCACGATCACGAACTCGTCGCCTCCGATCCGGGCGACCGTGTCCGACACGCGAACCGACGCCTGGAGGCGAGCCGCCGTCTCCCTGAGCACGGCGTCGCCGGCGCTGTGCCCCAGCGCGTCGTTGAGGGCCTTGAATCCGTCGATGTCCAGGACGAAGAGGGCCATCGGCCGGCCCGAGCGGCGGGCGTTGGAGATGCCGTGCTGGAGCCGGTCGTTGAAGAGGAGGCGGTTGGGCAGGCCGGTCAGGGGGTCGTGCATGGCCGCGTCCTCCATCGCCGCCGACTGGATGATCAGCGCGGCCTCGGTCTGGTCCCGGCCTCGGAGCGTCCGGTTGACCATGACGACCGCCGCCAGAAAGAGGAGCGCGAGGGCCGCGCAGATGCTGAACACCGCCACTCTGAGGCTGGCCACCGCCGCGAGGGTTGAGCTGGGCAGCCACGCGCGTACAACCCACGCGGCCCCGCTCACCGGGCTGTACGCGGCGGGGCCGCCCGCTCCGTTGTCATCCAGTTCGACCACGCCGCTCCTCAAGGCCTGGTCGGCGGCCGTGGTGATCGACGCCTCCGGTGTCCAGCTGGTCACGATGCTCGCGCCATCTGACGGCGCGGCCACCACCCCCAGGACCATGCCGCCGGCTCGGTCCAGCACCAGCAGCTTCATCCCCTGGGCTCCGGCGAGCGATTGGAGCGACGAGAGAGACCCGCCGAGCCCGTATTGCTCGGCCAGGAAGCCGCCGGCCGTCCCGCCTCCCTCCAGGACCGGGACGACCACGTCAATGGCGGGAGCGCTGAGCGAGGAGGGGGCCGCCACCGCGAGGGAGCCAGCGCGAGCCGTGCTCGCGCCCCACCCCGCGGGAAGACCGTCCAGAGGGTCCTGGTCGCCGGTCCAGAGAACCGGCGATCCCGCGGCGCTGGTCAGGACCAGGCCCTGGCTCTTCCCCTCGGCCGTGGCGAGGGCGGTGAGGTCGGCCATGGCCGCGGGGTTCGCCGTGGTGCTGCCCTCCGCCACTGCCAGGATCGGCAGGCGGTCGGCGGCACTGTCGAGAGCCGAGACCCGGCCGGAGATGACCCGCGCCAGGGAGCCGGCCGCCTGCTCGCCGGCGCTGGAGAGGCGGGTGTTGACCTGGTCGGTGATGGCCGACCCGCCGAGGGAGGTGCTGAGCAGGGCAACCGTGACCAGGGAGGCCAGTCCGATGGCAGCCACCAGGGCTGCGGTGCGCCGCCGTACGATCCCGCGCCGGCGGCGCGTGCCGGGGTCGGGGAGGGTGGTGCCAGGCGGCAGGTAGGCGGCCAGCGCGGGCGGGGCCGGTGCCGGCGAGTCGCCGGGGAGCGGGCGGTCGGCTCTCGAGCCGTGCCCGACCAGGTCTCGCGAGCTCACGGCGACGGTGACCGTGGGGCGTGCGAGCGCTCCGTCATCCGACCCCACCGCATCGAGCATGGGGCCCCGCCGGCAAGCCACGGCTTGCGCCAACCGATCGATTCAGGTCGGCCCCTCCCCCGCGGGCCCGGTGGGCCCAGCTGGTTGGAGCAAGTGTGTCACCGTTGCAACCCCGTCTGCAGAGTGCGACGCGTCAGACGGGTCGAAACCTCCCTGCAAGGCCGCCGCTCAGCGGGGAAGGACGTCGACCCCCTCGATCTCCACCTGCTTGTGGGTGCCGCGGTGACCGGCGACCAGACGGACGCGCGAGGGTGCCACGCCGGCCCAGGCGGCGACCAGCCGGAGCACGGCCGCGTTGGCCGCACCGTCGATGGGGGGCTGGGTGATGCGCAGCCGCAACTCCCGGCCGTTCCAGATCAACTCCTCCCTCCCGGCCCGCGGGTGGACCACCACGGCGACGCGCATCAGCGCTCGTCCCCGCCAGGTTCCGGGAGGATGGTTCCGCGCAGCAGATCGCCCTCGACCCTCGTGGCCATGATGGTCTGCATGCGGCCTGTCCTCGTCCCCGTGGTGGGGTCCGCGACCACCTCGTGGTACCCGTCGGTGAGGCCGTGCGCCTCCCCCGGCGCCACTCGGTCCCAGACCACCCGGTGCTGGCGGCCGACCGCTCGCTGACGCCGCCTGCGGGCGCTCGCCGCTCCGGCGCGGCGGACCTCGGCGCTGCGCGATCGGAGTAGAGCGTCATCGGCCTGCTGGGGGAGCCCGACCGCCTCCGTGTCGGGGCGCGGCGAGTAGCGAAAGACATGGCAGCCGAGGAACTCGACCTCGTCGATGAGGCGCAGCGTGGCCTCGTGGTCCTCCTGGCTCTCCCCCGGGAAGCCCACCATCACGTCGGTGGTCAGCTCGGTGTCGGGGTCCCGACGGCGCAGGTCCTCGACCACCCGGAGGTAGCGCTGGCGCCGGTAGCCGCGATGCATGGCCCGGAGCACCTGGTCGCTCCCGCTCTGGAGTGGGATGTGCCAGTGGCCGCACAGCCGCGGATCGCCGTTCAGCTCGATGAGGTCCTCCGGGATGTCGTTGGCGTTAATGCTGCTGAGGCGGATGCGCACCGTCCCGTCGACGTCCTCGAGGAGGCGACGCACCAGGGCCGTCAGGTCGGATCCCCGGTCCCGCCCGTAGCTGCCCAGGTCGACGCCGGTCAGGACCACCTCGGCGTGGCCGGTCGCCACCGCGGCCCGGGCTCGCGCCATCACCACCTCCTCGGGAACGCTCGCCGACGCTCCCCGGGTCCGCCATACCACGCAGTAGGTGCAACGGTGGTCGCAACCGTCCTGGACCTTGAGAAAGGCTCGGCTGCGCAGCCCTGCCGGAGGGAGGTGGCGGAGCGGGTTCCCGCGTCCCGCCGCAAGGGCGGCGACGTGGTCCGCGATGCGCAGCTTCTCGGTGTTGGCGAAGACCGCATCCAGCCCCGGGACGGCCGGCCTGCCATCGCTCCCGGCCGCCAGGTAGCGATCCGGGTTGGCATCCACGGAGCAGCCGGTGAGGACGAGGTGGCAGCCGGGATCGCGGCGACGCAGCCGGTGGAGCCGCTGCCGGGTGGTGGCGTCGGCCTGGAGCGTCACCGCGCACGAGTTGAGCACGCGGACGTCGGCGGGCTCGTCCTCGGGGACCACCTCGCAGCCGAGACCCGCGAGCTGCCCCGCCAGCTCGGCCATCTCCGCGTAGTTGACCTTGCAGCCGAGGGTGGTGAGGGCAACCCGGAGCGGTCCGGCAATGCCCTCGTCGCGGGCCGTCCGCAGCTCAGCGCCCGTGGTCGAGGTCCCCGGCACGGGCGAGGAGAAGCCCGACCGCGACGATGGCGGCCCGGCGTGCCGGCAGCACCCGGGGTCCCAGATGGACCATCTCGGCGCCGGCCTCCCGGAGGCGGTCGGCCTCGACGGGATCCAATCCGCCCTCCGGACCGACCACCAGCGCCGCCGGACGGGCCGGGTCGATCTCCAGCCGGGCCAGCGGGACGGCCGCGTCGACCATGCAGACGAGGATGCGCGCGCCCTCCGGCAGCTCCGCCAGCGCTCCGGCCAGGTCGGTGAGCGCTGCCACCCGGGGGACGGCGCCACGGTGGGCCAGCTCGGCGGCCTCGCGAGCGATCTCGCCCCACCTGCGGAGTCGGGCCGCGGCCCGCGCCGGGTCCGGCCGCGTGACGCTGCGTGCGGCGACGACGGGGCGGATCGCGGCAGCCCCGACTTCGGCCAGGCCTGCCACCACTTCGTCGATCTCCCGGACCAGCCCCTGGACGACGTCGAGGCGGAGACAGGGCTCCCCCGAGGCCGGGCGGGACCAGACGATCGAGCCGGTCACCCGCGCCCTCTCCACCGAGGCGACCCGGACCCCGTGCTCCAGGCCGGTGTCGTCGACGACCAGGATCAGCTCCCCGGACTGGACGCGGAGGGGCCCGGCGAGATGGTGAGCGGCGTCACCCTCGACCACCAGCGTGCCGTCGACGATCTGGTCCCGGGTGACGAAGAGACGTGGCACGGGTCAATGGTGGCGCGTCCGTCCCTCAACAGCGGACATGAGGGACGTCCAGCTGTCGAGGAACGCCGGTGATGCCGGCGGGCTCCGGGGTGATCCCGGTTCCGCGTCAACGGGGCGTGCCGGGCGAGGCCCGGTCTGACCGCCCCTCGGACAGGCGTTTCCCGTCTCGTCCGGCGCCGGCAATCCGGGCACCGACCGCCCGGCGCCGTGCCCTACGATCCGGAGCTGTGGCTCCGCCTGCTCCCGACCGGCATGTGGTCACGGGCGACGGCGCCCGACTCGCCGTCAGCGTCCACGGGGACGGCGAGCCCCTGCTCATGATCCCGGGGCTGGGGGCGACCCGGCGGGTCTACGCACCGATCGTCCCCGCGCTGGCGCGGCACCACCGGGTCATCGTCTACGACCCCCGGGGTGTCGGCGACTCTGATGTGCCCCGCGGGCCCTATCCGATGCCCCGGTTGGCCGCGGACTGCGTCGAGGTGGCCGCCGGCTGCGGGGCGGAGACCTTCCAGCTCTTCGGCGCCTCCATGGGGGGTCTCACCGCCCAGCACGTCGCCGTCCTCCATCCCGGTCGCCTGACCCGGCTGATCCTGGCCGCCACCGGTCCCGGGAGCCACGCGGCCGTCCCCGCGCAGCCCGCGGCGACCGCCGCACTTCTCGGGCGGGGCGCCAGGACGCCGGCCGAGGCCTACCGCATGGCCTGCACCGTCCTCTACGCGGAGCGCTTCCGGCGCGACCATCCCGAGTTCATCGACGAGGAGGTGGCCTACCGGGCCGCCCACCCGGTCCCGGGACGCGCCTTCACCGCCCAGTTCCGCGCCACGCGGGACGCCGACATCGGCGACCGTCTCGGCGAGATCGCCGTGCCCGCCCTCGTGCTCCACGGCACCGAGGACGTCCTCGTCCCGCTCGCCAACGCGGAGGCGCTCACCAAGCTGATCCCCGGAGCGCGCCGCTACTGGTTCGACGGTCGCGGCCACCTCTTCTTCCACGAGGACCCCGACCTGACCGCGGAGGTCATGGTCTCCTTCCTCCGCGGCAGCTGAGGCAGACCTCCGCAGCGGCGGCTGAGGCCGACCTCCGCGTGGTCGGCAGGGTGCTGACGAACCCCCGACGGTCCTGCCGCCCCCATCCTCGGCGATGCGTGCGTCGCCTCCTGCGGGGGCTCGGTCGAATACCTGCAGGTATGCTCCCTCGCCTCCTCGTCGGCTCCTTCGCCTCACCGGTCTGGGAACGACATCCCTCGCCGGGGGTTCGTCAGCACCCCGCTCGGGCTACTCGGCGTCCGCCGGCTCGGTCTCGCCGGGCGATCCGGCCGCGTCGCCCTCACCGCCGCCCTTGCGCTTCTTGCGCCGCCGCCGCCGCTTCGTCGCCGCCCCCGCCAGGACCGGCTCCAGCGGCTCCGCGCTGCGCCCGACCTGCACCGGGGCGGTCGCGATCGCCTGGGTCTCGCGGATCAAGGTCACCTTGATGACCCCCGGGTACTGCATCTCGCTCTCGATCTCGCGGGCGATCTCGCCGGTCAGGGCGGGCATCTCCGGATCCGCCACCTTGCCGGCCTTGACGAAGATCCGGACCTCGCGGCCCGCCTGGAGGGGAAAGGCCCGTTCCACCTGGGGATGCCGGGTGGCGATGCCCTGAAGCTGTTCGAGACGCGCCAGATAGGCGGCCAGGGTGTCCCGCCGGGCACCGGGCCGGGAGGCCGAGATGGCGTCGGCGCAGATGGTGAGCATGGCCAGGTCGGTCGACGGCTCCACGTCGAAGTGGTGGGCCTTGACCGCATGGGCGATGGTGGACTCGACGCCGAGGACGAGCAGCAGCTCGCCGCCGATGATGGCGTGGGACCCCTCGACATCGTGATCCACCGCCTTGCCGATGTCGTGGAGCGTGCCCGCCTCCCGGGCTGCGCTCTGGGGCAGGCCGAGCTCGGCCGCCAGGACGCCGCAGAGGTAGCCGGTCTCCTTGCAGTGCAGCAGGGCGTTCTGGCCGTACGAGAAGCGGTAGTGGAGGACACCCAGCAGTTCAGCGAGCTCCGGGCGGCCCTCCATCGCCATCTCCCACATGGCGCGCTCGCCGAGGTCCTCGATCGCTGCCGAGAGGCGGCGGCGGGTGCGGAGCAGGAGGGGCGGAACGTCCGCCGCCTGCACGCCGCGGTCGAGCACCTCGATCGAAGCCTGCCGGGCGATCTCCCGCCCCACCGGGTCCAGGCCGCGGAGGGTCGCCTGCTCCCGCTCGTTGTCGACGCCAAGGTCGGTCCCGGTGGACTCGGCGACGACCTGGAGGGCGGTGAGGAGTCGCTCGCGGCGGGTCTCGTCGAGTCCCTCGAGGTTGATGGGGGAGAGGCGGGGTGCGGTGTCGACATGGCTCTCGGACTGCCTCTCGACCGCACCCACCAGAAGGGTCCGGACCGCGGCCTCCGGCTCGCCCGTCTCCTCGGCGACGAGCTGGGCCACGCGCTCCGCCCGCTCCGCCTCCAGCTCGGTCTCCAGCTTCTCCAGCACCAGACGCTCGGCCGTCTCACGGTCCGCCGCGGCGTGCTCGGCGACGGTCCGGCGCACCTCCTCCCGAGCCGCCCCGACCTCGGCGACCCGCGCGTCGATCTCTTCCCTGCGCTTGCGGTGGGCGAAGCGGCGCTCGTCGAAGATGGCCCGCCGGTCCCGCCAGGTGCGCTCACGCTCGGCCAGGGCGGCCTCGCGGGCCTCCAGGGCGGCGCTGCGGACGGCGACCTCCTCGGTGGTCGCCTCGCGGATGGCAAGGGACTCCGTCCTCGCGGCGGCGACGATGGCCGCTGCCTCGGTGCGGACCTGGGTCGGGCTGGGAGGCGCGGCTGCGGCGGGCGGAGGCGCGACCCGGCCCCGCGCCACGAGCACGATCGCGACCGTGGCGATGACCAGGACGGCGGCGGCGGCGAAGAGGACTGCGGCCATGACTGGTGGCTCAGTCTACGGTGGCGACGCCTGCTCGGCCCGCCCCGCTCGGGCGGCCCCGGCACTTTTCCCCGGTACAATCGGCCGGGCAGTCGTGCAGGAAGCCGTCAGCAGGAGCCGGAGTCCCACCCCGTGATCTCTCACCTCACAGGCCGTGTCTGGACCGACGATCTGAGCGACCGCGTTGGTGAGAGGGTGGAGCTCAAGGGCTGGCTCCACCGGCTCCGCCGGCTTGCGGGGGTCAGCTTCCTCATCCTCCGCGATGCCCGCGGGACCGCCCAGGTGGTCGTCCAGGATCCCGAGCTGGTCGAGAGGCTCGCCCGGCTGCAGAACGAGTCCGTGATCGGTGTCGCCGGGGTGGTGGTGGCCGAGCCGCAGGCTCCCGGCGGGGTCGAGATCCACGACCCAGCGGTGACGGTGATCTCGGAGGCCGATGAGGCCCCGCCCTTTGACCTCTACCGTCCCGTGATCAAGGCGCAGCTGCCGACCATCCTCGACAACGCCCCGGTGGCTCTCCGCCATCCCCGCCGCCGCGCCTATTTCGCCATCCAGGCCGCCTCCATGGCCGGGTTCCGCTCCGGCCTGCACGATCTCGGATTCACGGAGATCCAGACCCCGAAGATCGTCGGCTCGGCCACCGAGTCGGGGGCCACCACCTTCGCCCTCGACTACTTCGGCAAGACCGCCTACCTGGCCCAGAGCCCGCAGTTCTACAAGCAGGTGATGGTCGGCGTCTTTGAGCGCGTCTACGAGGTGGGCCCCGTCTTCCGGGCCGAGCCGCACGACACCGCCCGTCACATCAACGAGTACGTCTCGCTCGACGCCGAGGTCGGATTCATCGAGAACGAGTACACCGTCATGGCTGTGCTCACCGACACCATCGCCAGCATGCTGGCCGCCGTCGAGCGGGATGCGGCGGGGGCGCTGGCCCTGCTCGGTTTGGAGCTGCCCAAGGTCCCGCAGCCCATCCCCGACGTCCACTTCCTGGACGCCCAGGCCATGATCACCGCCGCCACCGGCGAGGACCTGAGCAATGAGCCGGACCTCTCGCCGGCCAACGAGCGCTGGCTCGGGGAGTGGGCAAAGCGCGAGCACGGCTCGGATTTCCTCTTTGTCCGCGGCTTCCCGATGAGCAAGCGGCCCTTCTACACCCACCCCGACCCGGAGCGGCCGGGTTTCGCGGCGGGTTTCGACCTCCTCTTCCGGGGGATGGAGCTGGTCACCGGCGGCCAGCGGCTCCACCGCTACCAGGACTATGTCGATGCGCTCGTCGGCAGGGGCGAGGATCCCGAGAACTACGCGGCATACCTGATGGCCTTCAAGCACGGGATGCCCCCCCATGGCGGTTTCGCCATCGGGCTCGAGCGCTGGGTCGCCCAGCTCGTGGACGCCCCCAACGTGCGCGAGACGACCCTCTTCCCCCGGGACCTCAACCGCCTCTCTCCCTGACCGCCGGCAGGTGGAGGCCTGGCGCGAGCAGCCGGGTCCGCTCGCCGCCTCATCCGGGTGGACGTGGATCCGCGCGTGGGCCGGCGGCCGGTTGAAACCGGGCCCCCGTTACCCGGTGGCGGTGCGACCGGCGGGCCCGGTGACCCCCTCGACGATCCGGCGGCAGAAGAGCTGGGCTGCCGGTGGCAGGGTGCGGCGCCGGTCCCAGGCGATCGCCATCGTGCGGGCGATCGGCGGGTCGCGGAGCGGGATCACCACCACCCGGCTGGAGGGGGTGGGCAGGGGCATCGGCAGGAGGGTGATCCCCAGCCCGGCCTCGGCCAGCCCCTGCACGATCGCGAAGTCATCCCCCTCGTAGGCGACGCGCTCGCTCAGCCCCTGGCGGGCGAAGGCGTCGTCGATGACCCGCCGAAGGCCGGTGCGCGATCGGGGGAGGATCAGTGGCTCGGTGGCGATGTCCCGGAGCGTGACCGACGACCGGCCGACCAGGTGGTGCTCGAGCGGGACCACGACCGCGATGCGCTCGCGGAAGAGCGGGACCAGCTCCAACTCCGGGGTGTTGGCCGGCGGCGGGCCCAGGATACCCAGGTCGAAACTACCGTCCAGCACGCCGGCGACGACCTCGCCGGTGGTGCCCTCCTCGAGGATGAAGCGCACCCCCGGGTACTGGTCGAGGAAGCGGGCCAGCCGCTCGGGCAGCCAGTGGGCGCCGACCGTGTGGAGGAATCCGAGGTGGACCTCCCCGGTCTCGGCCGACACGGTGCCGGCCGCCTCCGCGACAGCGTCACGCATCTCGCCGAGGATGCGTTCGGCCCGGCCGACGAAGCGCCGCCCGGCCTTGGTCAGCCGGATCGAACGGCCGATCCGCTCGAAGAGGGGCACCCCCACCTCGTGCTCCAGACGTACGATCTTCCGGCTGACGGTGGACTGGTCGTTCTGGAGCGCTTCGGCCGCTCGCCCCAGATGCTCCAGGCGCGCCACTTCGATAAAAGTCCGCAAGAGGTCGGCATTGATGCGATCCATGCATCAATCTGACACCAGCGTGGCTGTTGATGTCAACGACCGATCGGGTTAGCCTATGAGCGGAACCGCGACACGGCGGGTGTCGCGGGTCACAGGGGAGACAAGTATTGCTCATCGAGAACGCTACCCAGGAGGTTCACCGCGCCCGGCAGCGCCACCACCTCGAGGTGGTGGAGCGGACGCGGCTCCGCCGGCTCGTGGAGCGGGTTGACTCCGCCATCGAGCTCTGCGAGGAGACGCACCTCCAGGGGATGAAGGAGGTTCCGCCGGACGTCGCCGTGCGCGCCCAGCGGGTCTTCACGTTTGCACGCAAGGCGGTTCGCCTCACCGGCGACGAGACCGCATGCCGTCAGGTCGACGAGACCCTGGCCCGCCGTCACGTCAAGATCACCGAGATCATGGACATGCTCTGGACGATCCAGGAGATCGTCTTTGACCTCATGCTCCCCTGGCGCACCGAGCTCCCCGAGGACGTCGAGATGGACGACGACGAGCCGGGGGCGGGGGAGTGGCGCCACTTCAACCCCGCCGCCTGA
>PLAX01000118.1 GCA_003135255.1 Candidatus Dormiibacterota bacterium
AGATCCTGCTGACCAGCATGGATCGGGACGGCACCCAGGACGGCTACGACCTCCTGCTCACCCGGTCGGTCTCCGACCGGCTCACCATCCCGGTGATCGCGAGCGGGGGCGCGGGGGAGCCCGAGCACCTGCGCGCGGTGCTCGACGAGGGAGGCGCGGATGCCGCCCTGGCGGCCTCCATCTTCCACGACGGCATCCACCCCATCCCCCAGACCAAGTCCTACCTGTGCCAGCACGGGATCGAGGTGCGGCTGTGAGCGGCGGAAACCGCGACGCCCTCCCGCCCTCCGACGCCCTCCCGCCCTCCGGAGAGCCGGTTGACTCGGCGCTGCCCCTGGTCGCCGAGCCGGCGGGGCGCGGCCCCGACTTCAGCCGCGGGCTGGTCACCGCCGTCGTCCAGGACGCGGGCAGCGCCGAGGTGCTGATGGTCGCCCACATGAACAGCGAGGCCTACGAGGCCACCCTGGCCACACGGCGGGCCACCTTCTGGAGCAGGAGCCGGGAGCGTCTCTGGCAGAAGGGCGAGACGAGCGGCAACAGCATGCGCATCATCCAGGTTCGGCTGGACTGCGATGGCGACGCCGTGCTCCTCCTGGTCGAGCCCGCCGGGCCGGCCTGTCACACCGGTGCCAGGTCCTGCTTCGTCGCGCCGCCCCCGAACCAGGGCGCGCTCTCCGAGCCGGGCGGGAATCCCGACTGATGATCCAGGGGATGGACCGGACCGGCGGCTACCTCCCCATCGGGGCCTACGGGCTGATCGGCGACTGCCGCAGCGCCGCGCTGGTCGGTGTTGACGGCAGCATCGATTGGTGCTGCCTGCCCCGATTCGACTCGCCATCGCTCTTCGGCCGCATCCTCGACGCGCGCGATGGCGGGCACTGGCAGCTCCGCCCGCGGGGCGCGTACCGGGCCGAGCAGCGCTACGACGACCGCACCAACATCTTGCGGACCATCTTCTCCACGTCCACCGGCAGGGTCCAGGTCAGCGACTTCATGCCCGTCGACGAGGTAACCATCGGCCACCACGCGCGTCCTCACCGCAGCCCGCGGATCGTCCGCATCGTCGACTGCCTGACCGGCAGCGTGAGCATGGAGCACCGGATCGCTCCCCGGCCCGACTACGGGCGCTCTCCCGCCGGGTTCCAGGCCGAGGGCCGGCGTTTCCACGGCGACGCCGACGGACTCCATTTCTGCGTCGTGTCGACGGCGGAGATCCGGGGTGGCACCGGCGGCTTCACCCTCCACGCGGGCGATGCGGTCGCCCTCTCGCTGCGCTGCCAGCATGCCGGCGGGGGCTGCACCACCTCGGAGAGCGCCTGGACGGTGGAGAGGGCGCTCGGGCTGCTGCGCGAGACCCAGGCCTACTGGTGGCGATGGATCGGGAAGGTCCGCTACGCCGGAGCCTATCCCGAGGCGATCTGGCGCTCGGCACTCGCCCTCAAGCTGATGATCTACGCGCCGACCGGAGCCATCGTGGCAGCGCCCACCGCCTCCCTTCCCGAGGCGATCGGGGGCCGGCGAAACTGGGACTACCGCTTCACCTGGCTGCGGGACGCCTCCCTCACCCTCTTTGGCCTCTTTCAGCTCGGCCTCCACGAGGAGGCCGATGGTTTCTTCGGCTGGCTGCGCACCACCGGTATCGGGGATGGCGGCAGGTTTCAGAACCTCTACCGGGTCGACGGTGACCCCCGGGTCACCGAGCAGGTCCTCGGCCACTGGACCGGCTACCGGGGGTCGGCTCCGGTCCGGATCGGCAACGGTGCCGTCGACCAGCTCCAGCTCGACGTCTACGGCGAGCTGCTGGACAGCGCCTACCTCTACGCGCGCTTTGGCGGCGAGATCAGCCAGACGCTCTGGCAGGAGCTGCACGCCGTCGTCGACCTGGCCATCGAGCGCTGGCAGCTGCCCGACGCCTCCATATGGGAGAGCCGAGGCCGAGAGCTCCACTACACCTACAGCAAGGTGATGTGCTGGGTCGCCGTCGACCGGGGGCTGCGGCTCGCCGACCGCTTCGGACTGAGCTGCGATCGCGAGCGCTGGGAGGAGGCGCGCCGGGCGATCCACCGGCGGGTGACGGCGGAGGGGTACAGCCGGCGGCTGCGCAGCTTCACCCAGACCCTGGGGGGAAGGACCGTCGACGCCGCCCTGCTCCGGACCGGCCAGGTGAGCTTCCTCGAGGATCGCGATCCGCGCATCGTCGGCACGGTGCGGGCGGTCGCCCGCCACCTCGGTCAGGGAGCGCTGGTCAGCCGCTACCGCCCCGAGGAGACCGACGACGGCATCGAGCACGGAGTGGAGGGGGGATTCCTGATGTGCTCCTTCTGGCTGGCCGACGCCCTCGCCGACATCGGCGAGGTGGAGCGGGCCCAGCGTCGCTTCGAGCGGCTGCTCGCCCTCGGATCGCCGCTCGGACTGATGGCCGAGGAGGCGGACGGCGCGACCGGGGAGCTTCTCGGCAACTACCCGCAGGCCTTCACCCACCTGGCCCTGATCGGCGCGGCCGTCAACATCGAGCGGGCGCGTCACCGGCGGCTCGGCACCCACGGGCTCCCCGCCGGCCACTCCGACCTCGCCCCGACGACGTGACCCGCGCCGGCGACGCGAGCCACACCGCCTCACGGGCTCTGGACCAAGCCTTCGGGGCGGGCGCCGCCGCCTCCACCGCCACCGCCCCCGGCCGCGTGACCCTGGTCGGGGAGCACGTCGACTACGTCGGCGGCCACGTCGCCTGCATGGCGGTCGACCTGGCGCTCACCGTGGCGGTGCGCCCCTCGCGCGACGGATGGTGGCGGGCGGCCGGGCTCGGTCAGCGCGCCGAGCGTTCGGCGCCGGTGATGGCCGGGGACATCGGCGATCGCCTCTTCGCCGCTGCCGTGGCCCTCGGCAGTCGCGGCCCCGCCCTTCCTCCTCTGGAGATTGCCGTCGCCGGCGATCTGCCGGCGTCGGCCGGCCTCGCCTCCTCCGCCGCCGTCATCCTGGCGGCTGCGGTGGCCATCCTCCGGCTCGCCGGTCGCCGGCTCGCTGCGGAGGAGCTGGTGGCGATCGCGCTCACCGCCGAGCGCGACATCGTCGGCGTTCCCTGTGGCGACCTCGACCAGCGCGCCATCGTCCACGCCCGCCCCGAGGAAGTGCTCGCACTGGACTGCGCGAGCGGCGCGCGGCGGAGCGTGGCCTGGCCGTGGCCAACCGTGGCGCTGGTGGTGGCCGCCAGCGGGGAGTGCCACGACGTCGGAGGCCGCGAGTACCGGCGGCGCCGCGAGGCGGCTGAATCGGCCTGTGCGGCTCTCGGTGTCTCCACCTGCCCGGAGATCGGCGACCGCTGGCGGGAGCTGGAGCCCGGGCTGCTACCCCGCGGCCGCCACATCGCCACCGAGACGCTGCGCGCCGCCGCCGCCGTCCGGGCGCTGGAGGTTGGCGACGTCGCGGCCCTGGGGCGGCTCATGGACGAAAGCCACGAATCTCTGCGGAGCGACTGCGAGGTGAGCACCGACCGCCTCGACGCCATGGTCGCGGCCGCACGCGGAGTCCCGGGATGCCACGGCGCTCGCCTGGTCGGCGCCGGCTTCGGCGGCAGCATCGTCGCCCTGGTCGAGCAGGGGGCAGCCAAGGCCTGCGCCGCGGCGCTGGCGGCGGTCAGCGGGCTCGACGGGGTCACCTGGCTGGTCCGTCCCGCGGCCGGTCTGGAGGTCACCGCCGCCGATGTCGTCGGGGGCGAGGAAGGCGGCTTCTGACGGCTGCCGCTCGAAGCCTCCACGCCGGGGCGACCCCAAAGCGCCGGCGGTATAGTTCCGCCGGAGTTCTCCCATCGTTGGAGGTGTGACTGTGACCGATGCGCCAGCGGCCCAATGGGTCCCCGAGGGCGGCACCGGCCGCCTGGCGGAGACGGCTCAGGGCAAGTGCTTCACCTCGGATCTGAGCGTCGACGAGTTTGTCCTGGTGCGGGAGAGCGGATTCGTGCCTCTCGGCCTGGTGATGGGCACCTCCATGTACCACATGGGTCTGCAGTACGCCGGGTGGAAGCAGTCCGTCGAGCTCACCGTCCTCAGCCAGGCCATGTACAACGCCCGCGAGCTCGCCGTCGAGCGGATGGTCACCGAGGCGGTGCAGCTCGATGCCGACGGCATCGTCGGGGTCGACCACTGGCACGGGGCCGGGGCGGGAGGCCGCTGGACCGCTGTTGCATAAACATGCACCGGACACGTATAATCCCTCGACCATGGCCGCCTCCATGATCCGCGCCGCCGTCTGCGGCGCCACCGGCTACATCGGCGCCCAGTGCGTCGAGCTCCTGGACCGGCATCCCGGCATCGAGCTCACGCGACTGCTCGGCCGGAGCTCGGCCGGCAAGCCCTTCGCCGCCGCCGTCCCGGGGAGCCGGATCAGCCTCCAGGTCGAGGGCGGGATGGACGTCGGCGACGCCGAGGTGGTGTTCGCCGCCCTGCCTCACACGGTGGCCGCCGCCCACGCCCGGGAGTGGCTCGACGCCGGCCGCGTGGTGGTCGACATGAGCGCCGACTTCCGCCTCACCGATCCCGCCGCCTACGCGCGCTGGTACGGGCTCGAGCATCCCGCCCCAGACCTCTGCAAGCAGGCGGTGTACTCCTTGGTCGAATTTCACCGCGAGGCCATCGCCGCCTCCGACCTGCTGGCCGTCCCGGGCTGCTACCCGACCGCCAGCCTGATCAGCACCCTCCCCGCGCTCCGCGAGGGTCTGGTGGAGCCCGAGGTGGTGGTCGACGCCAAGAGCGGGGTGAGCGGGGGGGGACGTTCGCCGGCCCTCGGTTTCCACTTCTCGGAGGTGAACGAATCGGTCAAGGCCTACGGGGTGGACGGCCACCGCCACAAGGCCGAGATGATCCAGGAGCTCAACGCGGCGGCCGGCCGCGCGGTGCGGCTGACCTTCGTGCCCCACCTGATCCCCATGACCCGGGGCATCCTGGCCACCGCCTACCTCCATCCGGTCGCCGGGCGCCGCGTCGCCGACGTCGCCGAGCTGATGCGCGACCTCTGCACGGAGAATCCCTTCCTCCGCTACGACGAGGTGTCCCCGGCGACCAAGTCGGTGACCGGGAGCAACACGGCCGCGGTCAACGTCACCGACCAGGACGGGGTGGCGGTGGTCACGGTCGCAGAGGACAACCTGGTCAAGGGCGGCGCGGGCCAGGCGGTCCAGGCGGCCAACATCCGCTTCGGGCTGGGCGAGACCACCGGGCTGCCGATGTCGTCGCAGTGGCCGTGACCCAGATGGGCACCTCCGAGGCGGAAGCCTCCGAGACGGAGGACCCCGAGACGGAGAACTCCGAGACGGACGCCTCCGCGGCGGACTACGCGGTGGGCGTCGGCGTCTGCAGCCCGCGCGGGTTCAGCGCCGGGACCGCGGCCGCCGGCATCCGCGGCGACGGCGACACGAGCCGCGCCGACATCGCGGTGGTGGTGAGCGATCGTCCCTGCGCGGGCGCCGGCGTCTTCACCCGGAACCTGGTCAAGGCCGCGCCGGTGATCATCTCCCAGCTCACCCTGCGCCGGGGGACCCCGATCCACGCCGTGGTCGCCAACGCCGGCAACGCCAACGCCTGCACCGGNNGAGATGCTGGTCTGCAGCACCGGCGTGATCGGCCGGCCGCTGCCCATGGAGCGGGTCGCTGACGGCCTCCGCGCCGCCGCGCGCAGCCAGAACCGGGAGGCCGGCGAGCTGGCCGCCCGGGCGATCATGACCACCGACACCGTCCCCAAGATGGCGAGCGCCACGTTCACCGTCGACGGTCTGGAGCACCGGGTGGGCGGGATGGCGAAGGGTGCCGGGATGATCCATCCCGACATGGCGACCCTGCTCGCCCTGGTCACCACCGACGCGAACGTCGCCGCACCCGACCTCCAGGCGCTGCTCACCGAGGTCGCCGAATCCAGCTTCAATTCGATCACCGTCGACGGTGACACCTCCACCAACGACACCCTCTTCGCCCTCGCCAACGGCGCCGCGGGCGGGCCGGCGCTGGTGCCGGGCGGAGCCGGCTTCGACGCCCTCCGCGAGGCCTTCCTGGGCGTCTGCGAGTCGCTGGCGGAGCAGGTGGTCGCCGACGCGGAGGGCGCCACCAAGCACTTCCGGGTGACGGTGGCCGGCGGTCGCGACGATGCCGAGGCGCGCCTTGCCGCGCGCACCGTGGCCGTCTCGCCGCTCGTCAAGACTGCGGTGCACGGAGCCGATCCCAACTGGGGACGGATCGTCGCCGCCCTCGGCCGGAGCGGTGCCCACTTCAGCCTCGACCGGGTCCGGGTGACCTTCGCGGGCACCACCGTCTTCGAGCACGGCGCCCCCCTCGACACCGACCTGAGCCCGGTCGTCGCCGCCCTGCGCGAGCCCCGGAGCGAGATCGACATCGACCTCGGTGCCGGCGACGGGCGCGGCCACGCCTGGGGATGCGACCTGACCGCCGGCTACGTGCGGATCAATGCGGAGTACACGACATGAGCACACAGATCCCATGACCACCCACGTCGAGACCATGGAGGAGCGGATCCGGCGGGCCGAGGTGCTCGTCGAGGCGCTCCCTTACATCCGGCGCTTCTTCGGCCACACGCTCGTGATCAAGCTCGGCGGGGCGGCGATCGGCGAGGATGTCGACGCCTTTCTCCAGGACGTGGTGCTGCTCCGCTTCGTCGGCATGCGCCCCGTGCTGGTTCACGGCGGCGGTCCCGAGATCTCCTCGTGGCAGAAGCGCCTCGGCATCGAGCCGAAGTTCGTCAACGGGCTGCGGGTCACCGACGGAGCCACCATGGAGGTGGTGAAGATGGTGCTCACCGGCAAGATCGGCCCCGACCTGGTGAGCCGCATCCACCGGCTCGGCGGCCAGGCGGTGGGGATGAGCGGCGAGGACGGTCCCACCCTGCTGGTCCGTCCCCGGGGTGCCGTGGACGGTCCGGATCTCGGCTTCGTCGGTGAGGTCGACCAGGTCAATGCCGAGCCGATCGTCGCCGTGCTCGACCAGGGGCGCATCCCGGTGATCGCCTCCATCGGCCTGGGCGTCGACGGCGACGCCTACAACGTCAACGCCGACACCGTGGCCGCCGAGCTGGCCGTCGCGCTCCAGGCGACCAAGCTGGTGCTGCTCACCGACGTCGAGGGTGTGCGCGGCGAGGACGGCGAGCTGATCAGCGCTCTCGACGCTGCCGCCGCCGACCGGCTGATCGAGAATGGCGTCATCCACGGGGGGATGATCCCCAAGGTGCGCGCGGCGCTCCGCGCCCTCGATGTGGTGACGGCCTCGCACATCATCGATGGCCGCGTCTCCCACGCTCTGTTGCTGGAGCTGCTCACCGAGAAGGGCGTCGGCACCATGGTGACCCGGTGAGCCAACCGGCTCCCGCGACGAGCGCCGCCTTCTCCGCCATCGAGGAGCGGGCGGCCACCGTGCTCATGCACACGTACGCGCCCCAGCCGGTGGCGATGCGCGCGGGGAGGGGCTGCATCCTCACCGACGTCGACGGCCGCGAGTACCTCGACCTGGCCGGTGGGATCGCGGTCAACGTGCTGGGGCACGCGCATCCCGCTGTGCTCGGCACCCTGGTCGAGCAGGCCGCTCGGGCCATCCACCTGAGCAACCTCTATTTCTCCGAGCCCCAATTGGACGCTGCGGAGAGGCTGGTGGCCACCGCCTTCCCGAGCCGGGTCTACTTCTGCAACAGCGGGGCGGAGGCCATCGAGACCGCCATCAAGATCGCCCGCAAGTGGGGGAAGCTGTATCGCAACGGCGCGTCCACCATCATCTGCGCGCGAGGCGCGTTCCACGGCCGCACCATGGGTGCGCTGGCGGCCACCGCCAACCGCCGCTACCGCGAGCCGTTCGAGCCGCTGCCGCGCGGTTTCAGCCACGTCGCCTACGACGATCTCGCCGCGGTCGAGAGCGCGATCGACGACAGGACCGTGGCGGTGCTCATGGAGCCGATCGAGGGCCAGTCCGGGGTCGTGCCGATGAGCGACGACACCCTGCGTGGTCTCCGCCGGCTCTGCGACGAGCGCAACCTCCTGCTCATGCTCGACGAGATCCAGAGCGGGATGGGGCGCACCGGGAAGTGGTGGGCGCACCAGCACGCCGGGATCGTCCCCGACGTGATGGCGGTGGCCAAGGGGTTGGGCGGCGGGCTGCCCATCGGCGCCGTCCTCGCCGGGCCGCGCGCCGACATCTTCACCGTGAGCGACCACGGCTCGACCTTCGGGGGCGGGCCCCTGGCGACCGCGGTGGCGGCCGCCGTCCTCGATGCCATCGAGCGGGAGGGGCTGGTCGACCACGCGGCACGGGTCGGCGTGCGCCTCCGCCACGGTCTGCTCCAGCTCGCCCAGGGGGGCGCGCCCATCGGTGAGGTGCGGGGGCGCGGCCTGATGCTCGGTGTCGTCCTCACCCAGCCGGTGGCCCAGCAGCTGGTCCTGGCCGCGCTCCGCGGCGGCCTGCTCATCACCGCGACCGGGGCCTCGGCGCTCCGGCTCATCCCGCCGCTCATCCTCACAGAAGCGCAGGCGGACGAGGCGGTCGAGCGGCTGGCCGCCGCCTTCGAGCAGGTGGCCGGCGGTGCCGCGAGCGTGGGCGGTGCGGCCGAGGGGGGCAGGCCGTGAACGTCACCTCCGTCCTCGTCCCCGCCGCCAAGGCGGAGCGGCAAAAGGCCATCCTCGACCTGGTCCGGGACCGGAAGGTGCGTACCCAGGACGAGATCGTCGCCGCCCTGCACCGCCGCGGCCTCGACGCCACCCAGGCCACCGTCTCCCGGGACGTCCGGGAGCTGGGATTGGCCCGCGTGCACGACCCGGACGGTCTCCGCTACGTCGCCGCCGCCGACACCGACGAGCCCTCGTCGGTGAGCACCCGGCTGCGCGCGGTCCTGCGCGAACATGTCCGCTCCATGGAGTTCGTGGAGCACATCGGGATCGTGCACACACGCCCGAGCAGCGCGCCACTGGTGGCGGCGCTCATCGACTCTGCGCATTTCGAGGAGGTCGCGGGCACGGTGGCGGGCGATGACACCGTCCTGGTCGTGGTCCGTTCCCGGCCGGGCGCGCGCCGCCTCGCCGAGCGGCTGCGCGACGCGATGGGCGGAGGGCCGACCGCTGCCCGCGCCCTGGACGGCAATCATCTGAGCGGTCACGGAGGTGTCCGGTGAGCAAGCCCAAGCGCTGCGTCCTCGCGTATTCCGGCGGTCTCGACACCTCGGTGTCGATCCGCTGGCTCCAGGAGCGGCTCGGCTACGAGGTGATCACCTGCACCGCCGACATCGGTGAGACCAAGAACATCGAGGAGGTCACCGACCGAGCCCTGCGCACCGGGGCGGTGGCCGCCTACTCCATCGACGCGCGCCGCCTCTTCATCGAGGAGTTCTGCTTCCCGAGCCTCGCCGCCTCGGCGATGTACGAGGGCGCCTACCCGCTGGCCACCGCCCTGGCCCGGCCCCTGATCGCCAAGATCCTGGTCGACGTCGCCCGCGACGAGGGTGCCGAGGCGGTCGCCCACGGCTGCACCGGCAAGGGCAACGATCAGGTCCGCTTCGACGTCGCCACCGCCGCCCTGGCACCGGAGCTGGAGGTGATCGCCCCCGTCCGCGACTGGGATATGGGCCGCCCCCAGGAGATCGAGTTCGCCCGCGAGCACGGCATCGAGGTCCCCGTCACCCAGGAGTCGCCGTACTCGGTGGACGCCAACATCTGGGGGCGCAGCATCGAGGCCGGTCCGCTGGAGGACCCCTGGCGGGAGCCCGCCGAGGACGTCTACGCGTGGACCGTGGATCCGCGCCAGGCCCCCGACGAGGGACTGGTGATCTCGCTCGCCTTCGAGCACGGCATCCCGGTGACCCTGGATGGCGAGCGGCTCACCGGCGATGTCCTGGTCACCCGGCTCAACGCCCTGGCCGGTGCCCAGGGGGTCGGCCGGATCGACCACGTCGAGAACCGCCTGGTCGGGATCAAGTCCCGCGAGATCTACGAGGCGCCGGCCGCGGTCGTCCTCCACACCGCCCACACGGCCCTGGAGACGCTGACCCTGGGGCGGGACGTCTTCCACCTCAAGCGCCGTCTCGGCGACGAGTGGGCCCGGCTGGTCTACGACGGCCTCTGGTTTGGCCAGCTGCGCAGTGCCCTCGCCGCCTTCGTCGCCGTGACCCAGGAGCCGGTGAGCGGCGAGGTCAGGCTCCGCCTGTGGCGCGGCACCGTGAGCGTCGCCGGGCGGCGCGCGCCCGGCTCCCTCTATCGCGAGGAGCTGGCGACGTACGACCGCCGCCAGGATACCTTTGACCACTCGGCGGCCCGCGGCTTCATCGAGCTGTTCGGCTTGCCGCTGCGGACCCAGGCCCGCATCCAGGGAGCCCTGGAGGACAGCGGTCCGCTCAGCCTCGAGCGCAAGGTCAAGCGGCGCTGATGGCACGGGGCAAGCGCAAGGATCCCGAGCCGGCACGGCCCGCCCCCTCC
>PLAX01000077.1 GCA_003135255.1 Candidatus Dormiibacterota bacterium
CAAGAGCGCGCTGGGCATCGGCATCCTCCTCGCCGAGGGGATCGGCGACACCATCCGGGTTTCGCTGGTCAGCGAGCCGGAGGAGGAGGTCCGGGTGGCCCGCCAGATCCTGGCCAACCTCGAGGACAAGCCCCAGGGACCAAACCTCGTCGCCTGCCCCACCTGCGGACGCCTCGAGATCGACATGTTCCCGATGGTCAAGCGGGTCGAGGAGGCGATGCAGGGCATCCGGCGGACCATCACCGTGTCGGTGATGGGCTGCGTCGTCAACGGCCCGGGCGAGGGGATGCACGCCGACATCGGNNCGCGCCGTGGCCGCGGAGGATGCCGAGCTGCTGGCGGCGGGCAGGCCGCTGCCGGTCGGGCTGGGCGACGGCTGACCCGCCCTTAGCGGCGACTCCCGTACACTCGGCGGCCATGGCTGACGCACGAGCCCCGATGCCCAAGGCGATCACGCGCAAGAGCGAGGACTTCGACCGCTGGTACACCGACACGGTGCGCCGGGCCGAGCTGGCCGACTACGCCCCGGTCCGGGGCTGCATGGTCATCCGCCCCTACGGGTATGCGCTCTGGGAGCGGATCCAGCGGGCGCTCGACGACATGCTCAAGCGGACCGGGCACGAGAACATGTACTTCCCGCTCCTCATCCCCGAGTCGTACCTGCTCAAGGAGGCCGAACACGTCGAGGGCTTTGCTCCCGAGGTGGCCTGGGTGACCCAGGGCGGGCAGAAGGAGCTCGAGGAGCGGCTGGCGATCCGGCCGACCTCGGAGACGATCATCTGCTCGATGTTCGCGGACTGGATCCACAGCTACCGCGATCTCCCCGTGCTGATCAACCAGTGGGCCAACGTGATGCGCTGGGAGAAGCGCACCCGGCTCTTCCTGCGGACCTCCGAGTTCCTCTGGCAGGAGGCGCACACCTTCCACGAGACCCACGCGCAGGCGGCCGCCGAGGTCGAGACCGGGCTCGAGTGCTACCGCGAGCTGGCCGAGGAGTGGCTCGCCATCCCGGTGATCCCGGGGCGCAAGACCAGGTCCGAGACGTTCGCCGGCGCCGAGTACACCCTCTCCATCGAGGCGATGATGAGCGACGGCTGGGCGCTCCAGTCGGGGACCTCCCACCACCTGGGGCAAAACTTCACCCGCGCCTACGGCATCAGCTTCAGCGACCGGGAGAACGTGCTCCAGCATCCCTTCCAGACGTCGTGGGGGCTGTCGACGCGGATCATCGGCGGGCTCATCATGGCCCACGGCGACGACGCCGGCCTGGTCATGCCCCCGCGGGTGGCCCCCATCCAGGTGGTGGCCGTCCCGGTCACCCGGAGCAACGACCCGGAGGGGGCGGCGGCTGTCGACGAGGCGTGCCGGCGGANNCGAGGCGGAGGCGGGCGACGTGCGCCTGCGCATCGACCGGCGGGAGGGCATACGCCCCGGCGAGAAATACGCCCACTGGGAGTTGCGCGGGGTGCCGCTCCGGGTGACCGTCGGTGCCCGCGACCTCGCCACCGGCCAGGTGACCGTGACGCGCCGGGTCGACGGGGAGAGCTGGACGGAGCCGCTCGACGGAGTGGCGGCGCGGCTCCCGGCTCTCCTCGACGAGGCCCAGGTCCGCATCAGGTCCCGGGCAGAGGGGCTGCTCCGCGACCGGAGCGTCGAGGTCAAGAGCCTGGGTGAGCTGCGGGAGGCCTTTGCCGAGAGGCCGGTCTTCGCCAACGCCCCCTTCTGCGAACGTCCGGCCTGCGAGGAGGCGGTCACGTCAGCTGCCCACGCACTCACCATCCGGGTGCTGCGGCGCGACCGCAGCGGCGAGGCGGGGCGGTGCCTGGCCTGCGGTGAGGCCTCCTCCGAGGTCGCGGTGATCGCCCGGGCGTATTAGCCCTGCTCGGGGCGGCCCCTCACCCTACTTCGCGTGGGTGACGTACACGTAGGCGGCCACCAGCACCAGCACCAGGATCAGCGCGATCAGCACCCAGCGCAGCAGCGTCGGGCGCCGCTTCGTGGGCTTGGCCCGGGAGGGCTGGGGGAGCGGGGGTTGCTGGCCCTCGGCTCGGGGAGGGGCCCACGGTGGGGGCTGGAGCGCCGCCCCCGGCGGCGGAGTCGTGGCGGGGGACGGCCAGCCCTGGGAGGCCGGCGACCGGGGTGCGGCGGGCTGACCGGGAGCCTGCCACGCCGTCGGATCGACGAACGCCACCGGGTGCGCGAGCCCGGGCGGGACCGCGGGCGCGGCGCTCGGCGGCCCGGGTTGCCAGGCCTCGGGGATTACGAAGAGCGGCACCGAGGAGGGTGGCCCGGGTGGGAAGGGCTGCCGGCCCTCCGGGATCGACGCCCGGACCGGCGGGTGGGCGGGAGCCGGTGCCGCCGGCGCGATCGGCCAGTCGCCCGGGCTCGACAGGGGAGCGGGCGGCGCGTTGAGCGGGGAGCCCGCGGCGGGAGGCTGCCACTCTGGGCGACCCGGCAGCGGCCCTGGCCGGACGGGTGCAGCCTGGCCGGCGAAGCGCGCCTGCCAGTCCGGATCGCCGGAGAAGGGGGCGGGCGATGCCGGTATCGACGCTCCCGCGGGCGGAGGCTGGGAGGCGGCCGGCGCTGCTGGGCGGCCCTGCGGAATCGCGACGGCAGGTGGCGGTTGCTGCTGGACCGGCGCCGCGGTGGGAAGCTCCGGCACGGCGGGCGGGGTCGGCCGCATGGCCACACGGCGCCAGCGCTGGCCATCCCACCAGAAACGGCCGTCAGCAGAGAGCGGCGTCCCCGGGGGCGTCCCCGGCGGCTGCTGACCGTACCCTCCACCAAAGTCACTCATGCGAGCTCGAAGCATATCCGTACCGCGGGTCAGTGGGACCAACTGACCGACTCGGCCCGGTCACGGAGCTGCCCCCCGGTGGGGTGCGTCCCGCCCAAGCCGGTCATTCACGGCGGGTCGTCGACCGGCGCGGGGTCGGGCTTCACGATTGCGCGAGCGGGTCCCCGGTACACTCGCTGGGCAGCCATGCCCTACTCCGATCTCGAATCCCGGATCGCCTACCTCTCGGAGGCCGATCGCGCGGTGCTGCATCGCGCCTACCTGGTGGCCGAGCGGGCCCACGCCGGGCAGTTCCGGCTCTCCGGGGAGCCCTACGTGGAGCACCCGGTGGCTGCGGCGGTCCTCCTCAGTGAGCTGCGCCTCGACGCCGAGACCCTCGCCGCAGCGCTCCTCCACGACACCGTCGAGGACACCGATGTCACCCTCGATGAGATCCGCGGAGAGTTTGGCGAGCCGATCGCCCGTCTCGTCGAGGGGGTCACCAAGCTCGGCAAGATCCACGTCCACACGCGCGAGCAGGCCCAGGCCGAGAACATCCGCAAGATGCTGGTGGCGATGGCCGAGGACATCCGCGTGGTGCTCATCAAGCTGGCCGACCGTCTCCACAACATGCGCACCGTGGGGGCCCATGCCGAGGAGCGGCGCCGGCGGATCAGCCAGGAGACCCTGGACATCTACGCGCCGCTCGCCCACCGCCTTGGCATCTGGCAGTTCAAGGCGGAGCTGGAGGATCTGTCGTTCGCCCAGCTCGACCCCGAGAAGTACCACGCCATGGAGGCGAGGCTCCAGAGCGGGCGGGAGCAGCGGCAGGTCTTTGTTCGGGACGTCAGCGAGATCCTCCAGCGGGAGCTGGAGGCAGTCGGGGTGCGCGCCGAGCTGAGCGGAAGGTCAAAGAACGTCTACAGCATCGTCGACAAGATGGGCCGCCAGCAGAAGGAGTTCGAGGAGATCTACGACCTGATGGCGGTGCGGGTGGTGGTGGACTCGGTCAAGGACTGCTACACCGCCCTGGGCGTGGTCCATCACCTCTGGAAGCCGATCCCGGGCCGCTTCAAGGACTACATCGCGATGCCCAAGGGCAACGGCTACCAGTCCCTCCACACCACCGTGATCTCCCATACCGGCGAGCCCGTCGAGGTGCAGATACGGACCGTGGAGATGCACCACACCGCCGAGTACGGGGTGGCCGCCCACTGGCACTACAAGGCCGGCTCGCAGCAGGTGCGTTTCGACGAGCGCTACGGCTGGCTGCGCCTCCTGATGGACTGGCAGAAGGAGCTGCTCGACGCCGAGGCCTTCGTGGACACGGTCAAGGTCGACATCTTCCAGGACGAGGTCTTCGTCTTCACACCGAAGGGCGACGTGCGCTCACTGCCGGCGGGGAGCACCGCCGTCGACTTCGCCTACCGGGTCCACACCGCGGTCGGCCATCACTGCATCGGGGCCAAGGTCAACAGCCGGATGGTCCCCCTCGACTACCGCCTCGTGAACGGCGACATCGTGGAGATCCTCACCACCAAGGCGCCGCACGGGCCTTCGCGGGATTGGCTCAACTTCGTGAAGACGTCCACTGCCCGGGAGAAGATCCGGCAATGGTTCAAGAAGGAGCGCCGCGAGGAGAACGTCAGCAAGGGCCGGGAGATGCTGGACAAGGAGTTCCGGCGTCTGCGCCAGACCTCGCTCGCCTCGCTCAAGGAGGAGAGCCTGCTGGAGCTGGCCCGGGACTTCAAGTTCCCCACCGTGGACGACTTCCTGGCGGCCATCGGCTACGGCGAGCTGAGCGGCCGGACGGTGGTGCTTCGCCATGCCGACCGGGACGCTCCGACCTCCGAGGAGGACGGTCGCGGGCCCGCCATCCCGCTCACCTCACCGGCGTCGCTGCCGAGCGGCGAGGTGAGGGTGCATGGGGTCGGCAACATGCTGACCACCTTTGCCCGCTGCTGCAAGCCGGTGCCCGGCGAGCCGATCCGGGGCTACATCACCCGGGGCAAGGGGGTGACCGTCCATCGGGCCAGCTGCGTGAGCATCCAGCACGCCCAGGACCCGGACCGGCTGGTGGAGGTCGAGTGGGAGAGGGGGGCACACCAGGTCTTCCCGGTCAGCATCAAGGTCGAGGCCTGGGACCGGACCGGCCTGCTCCGCGACATCGCGGCGGTGATCGCCGAGTTGAAGATCAACCTGGTGGGGGCCGACGTCCAGGTCTACGACGACCGGACCGCCGTGATCTCGACCAGCGTGGAGATCTCCAACCTGACCCAGCTCAGCCGCCTCCTGGAGCGCCTGGAGCAGGTCCGCGACGTCCACACCGTGGCCAGGGACATCGGGTAGTCGAGCCCGCCGTCGGAGCACTGCCACATCGGGGGTGGCGGCTTGCGACGGGGTATCCACCGCTCCGTTACCCGGGTCTGGCATCTTTGACGCGATATCAGAGGCCACCCGGCCACCTCCGCGCCATCTCGGCGATCAGGTGGGGTCGGGCGTGCCGTCGCGGAGGATCGGGGAGTGCGTAGGCGTCGATCTCGGGAGCGGGGACAGATCGTCCCCCTGATGGCGTTGCTCTTCGTGGTGCTGACGGGCTTTGCCGCGCTCACCATCGATGCGGGCATCGGCTACGACACTTCGCGCAACGATCAGGACGTCGCCGACGCCGCGGCGCTCGCCGCCAGCTACTGGATCTACCAGAACGGAAGTGCCACAGGCAGCCTGACGGGCGCTTACACGGCGGCGGAAGGCGTGGCCAATCTGGACTGCATCAACCCCGCTGGACCGTGCACCAATGCCTTCTCCCTCACCGTCTATTCGACGTACCCGAGTTCCTCGGCAGTCGCCACCATCACGAGCGGTGGGTGCACCGGTTCATGCACGCTCCCATCCAGCTCGGATCTCTATGTCAAGGCCGCCGTCACCGACACTTCGCAGAAGTATCTCGCAGGGCCAATGTCGGGAGGCGACAACGCGTTCCCAGTCCTGGCGAACGCCGTCGCCGAGGTCGATAACCCCAGTGGGGGTACAGGTGGGGGCGGCGGCACGCAGCAACTGCAGTGCGGCGGCCACGCGGCCGTCGTTTGCGTACTCGGGCCTAACGGCATGACCGTCGCCGGATCGAACTTCAACATCAACAGCCCCTACTCCTTCTACATAAACGGCAATCTCACCTGCAACGGCGGGGGCGGGAACATGAACACATCACCCGCCAAGACGTACATCGAGGGGTCTCTGATCAAGCAGGGCAGCTGCGGCCTGAATTGGAACCCCCAGTCGGCCAACCCGGTGACCGGCTCGGCATTGCTGACCGACCCGCTTGCGTCCATGACCCTGCCCACCACCACGGCCACGTCGGGATGCAGCAGCACCGCCACGTACTCCACCAGTACCACGCTCAACCCTGGCGTGTACGGCTCTCTCACCCTGTCCGGCATGAACCAGACGGTGACACTCAACAGCGGAACCTACATCTTCTGCGGTAGCGGCCTCTCCATCAGCGGCGCCAGTGTGACGGTTGCGAGCGCGACCGGCGGGGTCGTTCTGTACTTCGAGTGTCAGAGCGGTGGCGCGCCAGCCGCCTGCTCCACCAGTGGCCAGACGGGTGCAGGCATCAGCGTCTCATCCAGCTCGTCGCTGACCTGGAATCTCCAGCCCGAAACGTCGGCGAGCTGGGAGAACGTGCTGATCATCTTCGACCGCCACAATACCGGAACCATCCTCTTCACCAGCGCGGCCCAGAACGTCACCGGGAGCGGCACCGGGGCCATCTACGCGGCGGACGCCACCTACACGATGCAGGCGTCGAGCGGGAATTTCACCCTCGGTGCCCCCATCATCGTTGGTTCCTTGGACTTCGCATCAAGTAGCGGGAACTTCACCTTTCCCACCACGATCGTGCAGGTCCCCAGTGGCGGATCCACCACGACGTCTCCGGGTGGTCTGGTCCACTGACGGCGAGGCCGCCTCGCAGGCGGCGGGATGGTGCCACCTGCTGACCGTTACCGAGTGGTGACCGGGTGTGGGGGGTTCGTTCACGGCGGCCGAGCTAGGCTGAGATGCGGGGTCGCCCCCCGGCCCTCACGGAGATAGAGATGCGTGTCAGTCGACACCGGCTGCGGAATGGCCCCTCTGGTCGGAGGTCCCGTCAACGCGGCCAGGCAATGGTGGAGATGGCACTCATCTTCCCCTTGCTGCTGCTACTGACCGTCTCGGTGTTCGACTACGGGTACTATCTTGAGCACGTCAACAACATCACAACGATCGTACGCGACGGCGCCCGCTACGCGAGCATCAACACGAGCACCCAGCCTTGGACAAGCTCCTGTCCCAGTCCCGCCGTGCAAGCCGGGGGCGGATACAACTGTCCGCAGAACGTCAGCACGGATCCCTCCAACACCGTGGAGACGGTCGTACAGGAAGAGGCCGAGAGCCTCACCGTCCCAGAGGGTGGGCTGCCTTTGAACAACGTCGACTGCTGCTGGCAGACCTCGAGCGGGGGAACCGGATGCCCCACCGGAGACGGCACCACGCCCGGCTCCAAGCCGACCAGTGCGACACCTGTCCTGCCCACCGGAGACGCCAGCTGCATGAGCGTCGTCTACTACACAAGCTCTAACGACTCGTACGCGTCATCTACCCTGTCGTACTGCGGCTACTGGTCGGCAGACAGCAATGCCTTCGAGGCTATCTCCGGTCAATCGGCGACCCTCTGCTCGGCTCCGGGCCAGCTGGTGCAGGTGACGATTGTCTACGACTTCACCGCTGTGGCGCCCGGCCCCACCTTCGACGTGATGGGGGCAGCGCTGGGTCTCCAGGCTCAAATCAGGGCGCAGTACGCTCTCGTGGTGGAGCAGTGAGGCCTCGACGCCGCGCCAGGACCCGAGGTCAGACCGCGGTGGAGTTCGCCCTCGTGGCGCCGGTCTTCCTTGTCATGGTGCTGGCGACCATAGACTTCGGCGGCTACTTCGGTGCGCGGCTCTCCGTTGAGAACGCAGCCCGGTCCGGGGATCGGGTCGCGACAGTGCAGCCATATACGTCATACAGCGGTAGCGCTATCGTCACGGCAGTGACCAGCAATGCCAACGTCGCCCTGGTGCCCAGCACTTGGGACGTCGACTGTGCGTGGAGCGGCAACTTCCTTTTGCCAAGCTCATATCCCCCCTTCACATTTCCGACGGACAAAACAGCCTGTATCGGCATCTGGTACTTCGAGCTCACCGGTTCCGGAGCCCCGTGGCTGTGTGGACAATGGAGCGTTTCATCTCAGACGTTCACATGGTGGTCGAGCGCGGGGGTCTCAGGCGCCAAGGACGGGGGGTGCGTGACGGCCCCCACCGGCAGCTATCAAGGCGATCTCGTCGTCGTAGGAGTTGGATACCGTTTCTCGCCCCTGACGCCTCTGCCGGCGATCGCCCCCACGGCTCTCACGACCTACGGCGAGACCCAACTGCTCGAGGAGCAGTAGGGGGGAGGCGCACCCGACACGGGGCCGGGCGACCGGCCTCGACGGTCGCCGGCACCACCGGCGGGTAGACTTCCGTCCGATGCCGGCGATCACCCGCCCCCGGGGCACCAACGACCTGCTGCCGGCCGAGTCCGGTCTCCGCCAGTGGGTCCTGGACACCCACCGCCGCGTGGCGGGCGCCCACGGCTACGAGCTCATCGACACCCCGGTCTTCGAGGCGACCGAGATGTACGAGCGGGGGACGGGAGCCGGCACCGACGTGGTCGAGAAGGAGATGTTCTCCTTCACCGATCGCGGCGGCCGAGCCCTCACCCTCCGACCCGAGGGCACCCCCGGGGTGCTGCGGGCGGTCCTCGCCGCCCACCTCGACCAGGCCCGCCGGCCGGTCAGGGTCCAGTTCGCCGGGCCGATGTTTCGCTACGCGCGGCCCCAGGCGGGCCGCTACCACGAGTTCTGGCAGCTCGACATCGAGGCGATCGGCGAGCGCTCGCCGGCCCTGGACGCCGAGGTGATCGAGGTCGCCTGGCGTTTCTACGAGGCCCTCGGCGTCACCGGGCTCTCTCTCCAGGTCAACACCCTCGGCGACCTCGAGGATCGCATTCGCTACCGGGCCGCCCTCGTCGAGTACTACACACCCCTCCAGGACCAGCTCTGCGAGGACTGCCGGCGCCGCCTGGGGGTCAATCCCCTCCGCCTGCTGGACTGCAAGCGCGATGCCGGCCTGGTGGCGGCCGCACCCGAGATCGGCCCGTCGCTCAGCCCGGAGAGCCAGGCCTTCTTCGCCGAGGTGACCAGCCTTCTGGCCGCCGCGGAGATCCCCTTCCAACGGAATCCCCGCCTGGTCCGGGGGCTTGACTACTACGCCCACACCACGTTCGAGCTCTGGCACGAGTCGCTCCAGGGGGCGCAGAACGCGCTGGGAGGCGGCGGACGCTACGACGGGCTGGCCGAGGTGCTGGGGTTCCCGCCGACCCCGGGGAGCGGGTATGCCCTGGGGGTCGAGCGCACCCTCGCCGTCTGTCGCGAGCAGGGCCTCGGCCCCGCCCCCCGGCGCGAGCAGGTCGTCGTGCTCCCGGTCGCCGGCACCGACACCCCGGCCGCCGCGTCGGTGGCGCGCCGTCTCCGGGCGGCCGGGATCACGGCCGTGCTCGACGCCTCCGACCGCCGTCTCGACCGGCGGCTCGCCGCGGCCGCCCGCCACGGCGCGCGCGCCGCCGTCCTGGTGGGCGCGGATGAGGCCGCGGCTGGCACCGCCACCTGGAAGGATCTGGACACTGGCCGCCAGGAGACCGCCCCGGTCGCCGAGGTGGCCGCCGCGCTCTGCCTCCTGCTCGCCGGCCAGTGAGGCGGGACGCGGTGAGCGATCGGCGCCGATGTCAGCGCAGCGCCGCCCGCCGGGTACCATGAGGGCGGCCCCTCGCCGGTCGCAGCGCGCCTCATGCGGCTGGACCAACAGAAAAGACACCGGGATCCCAACATCCGCCGCCGGCCTTCGCGCCCCTCGGACGGGGAAGGAGAAAAGCGCCNNCAGCGGCACCGGCGCTGGGGTCATCACGCAGTCACGCCGGACTGGCAGATGAGCCCGGGCGTCCTCCTCGGGGTCCTCTTCGCCCTCGTCGGCGCCCAGCTGACCCGCCTGGTGTGGCCCCGCCGCCTCGGCTACCTCGCCGCGCTGGCTCTGGCGGTGGCGGGCGTGGTCGCCGGCGAGCTGGCCGCCCTGGAGCTGCACGGCGGCGGGCCGCCGCTCGGGCCTCTCCACCCGCTGGCCGACGCCGCGGGCATCGCCGTCCTGGAGGTCGCCGGGGCGCTCCTGCGATCCCCCGGGAGCCGCCCGGGGCAGCCATAATCGAAGCCTGATACACCGGCGCTCGACACGAGCCCTCACCGTCCTGGTGCCACACGGAGGTCCGGCCATGCGTCTGCCCATCCCCTTCGGCCGCAAGGGTCTGATCGCGGCGGCGGCCATCGCCGCCGGGGTCGTCTACTGGCAGGTGCGCGCCCACCGGCAGGAGGCAGCCGACCGCGAGTGGGACGAGGACGTCCAGAGCGCCATCCAGGACGGTGTGGCCGCCGGTCGCGCCGCCACCACCGGCGAACCCGCGGAGACGACGAGCGCGTGAGCGTGGATCCTCTGCCGGGACGCGGGCGGGGTCGCTCGTGAGTTTGGGCGTGGCTCCTCTCGGGTATGCCCCGGATGTGACCCCCACGACATCGGAGCTGCGGCTGCCAGCCGAGGGGCGCTACGTGCTCGTCGCCAAGCGTGCCGCAGCCGGCTTCGCCGCGGTGGCAGGGCTCGACGTCGAGGCCCTCGACGACCTGGTCATCGCCGTCTCGCAGGCCTGCGAGAACGCCATCTCGCTGACCGAGCGGGTTGCCGGTCCGGGCAACGGGCAGATCCGGCTGGTCTTCACCCTCGCCGACAACGCGCTCGAGGTCCAGGTGCGCAGCAGCCTCTCGCGGGCCGAGATGGAAGCCGCCGCGGCTCGCCACGTGGTCGCCGTGGCTCGGGAGGCGCAGGCGCGGGAGGCCGAGGAGATGGCCATGCGGGTCATGGGCCTCTTCGTGGATGACTTCGGCTACCGGATGGACGAGCGCACCGGCGGCCTTCGGGTTCGGCTGACCAAGTACCTCGTGCGGTGAGCGCCGCCACTCAGGGCGGCCCCGCAACCACGCCCGAGAGGCGGACGATGCCGAAGCCGCGTGACACCCCGCTCCGCGAGGAGGTCCGGCGGCTGCTGCGCGAGTACCGCGCCACCCGCGATCCCGCCATCCGAGACCGGCTGGTGGAGCTGAACAGCGACCTGGTGCGCTACATCGCGCGCCGTTTCGCCAACCGCGGTGAGCCCCTGGAGGACATCGAGCAGGTCGGGTTCCTCGGGCTGATCCAGGCCATCGACCGCTTCGACCCGTCGCTGGAGAACGAGTTCAGCACCTTCGCCACCCCGACCATCATGGGCGAGATCCGGCGCCACTTCCGCGATCGCTCCTGGGCGGTGAGGGTCCCCCGCCGGCTCCAGGAGAACCTGCTCCGGGTGCACGCCGCCCAGCAGGAGCTGCAGGGGAGGCTGGGCCGGCCCGCCTCGATCGAGGAGATAGCGGCGCACCTCGGCCTGCAGCCCGACGACGTCCTGGCCGCCCTGGAGGTGAGCCCCGCCCAGCACACCGTCTCCCTCCAGGCCCCGATCGGTGACTCCGAGGACGGCGGCGTGCTCGGGGAGCGGTTGGGAGGGGAGGATGAGGGCCTCGGCCGGGTCGAGATGCGCGACGTCCTGGAGCGCGCGATGGCTCATCTCAGCCCCCGCGAGCGGCGGATCATGGCCCTCCGCTTCATCGAGCAGCTTCCCCAGACCGAGGTGGCGAAGCGCCTGGGGATCTCCCAGATGCACGTCTCGCGGCTCCAGCGAGCGGCGGTCGAGCATCTCCGCCAAGAGTTCGGCGACGAGGTGCTGGTCTGACCGCGGGTGGGGCGGCGGCATGGTGAGCCGGGGACCGCTCTCCCCGTCACATGGAGCACGCCGTCCGCCGTCCGATACAATCACCCCGCTCCGCACCTCGGACGAAGGGCGCCGCCGCACCCGCGCGGGTGCCGCCCAGCGGCCGCCAGGTGCCCCACCCTCCACGAGCTCCCTCATTTGCGCAGCCACGAGATCCGGCGGCGCTTCCTCGGATTCTTCGAGGAGCGCGGGCACCATGTCCTGCCCAACGCATCTCTGATCCCGAGTGACGACCCGTCGCTGCTCTTCACCGTGGCCGGGATGGTGCCCCTCAAGCCCTACATCAGCGGCCAGCGCACCCCGCCCAGCCCGCGCCTCACCTCCTGCCAGAAGGTCTTCCGGGGCTCGGGGCTGACCACCGACGACATCGCCTCGGTGGGCGACTGCACCCACCACACCTTCTTCGAGATGCTCGGCAACTGGTCGATCGGCGACTACTTCAAGCGGGGCGCGATCGAGATGGCATGGGAGCTGCTCACCCAGGGCTTCGGCCTGGAACCGGAACGTCTCTGGCCCTCGATCTACCCCGACGACGGCGACTCCCTCGGCATCTGGACCAATCAGATCGGTATCGCCGATCGCCGCGTGGCCCGTCTGAAGGACAACTGGTGGCAGGCCGGCCCGACCGGACCGTGCGGCTACGACAGCGAGATCCACTTCGACCTCGGTGGGCCCTGCGCCTGCGGGCGGCCCGACTGCACCCCCCAGGACGAATGCGGTGGCGACCGGTGGATCGAGATCTGGAACCTGGTCTTCATGGAGTTCGACCAGGCCGAGGACGGCTCCCGGACGCTGCTGCCGAAGCGCGCCGTGGACACCGGCATGGGTCTGGAGCGCATGGCCGCGGTCCTCCAGGGGGTGCGCTGCGACTACGACACCGACCTCTTCGCCCCCATCGTCGCCGGACTGGACCGGCGTGCCGCGGGCGGCGGCGACGTCGAGCGTCGCACCCGCTCGCTCCGGATCCTCGCCGACCATGTCCGGGGCGCGACCTTCCTGATCGCCGAGGGCATCCTGCCCGGCAACGAGGGGCGCGGCTACGTGCTCCGGCGGGTCATCCGCCGGGCGGCGCTCCACGCTCGGAGGGTCGCGCTGGAGGGCGGCCTCGCCGCGTCGGTCGGCGACGTGGTGACGACGCTCCAGGACGCCTATCCGGAGCTGGTCCAGTACCGCGGACTCGCCGAAGCGACCATCCGCGGGGAGGAGGCGGTCTTCGCCCGGACCATCGAGGCGGGCACCGACCGGCTGGAGACGCTCCTCGCCGGGGGGGCCGGCGGCATCTCGGGAGACGACGCCTTCCGTCTCTATGACACCTTTGGGCTCCCCGTGGAGTTAACCGTCGAGATGGCAGGGGAACGCGGGCTCTCGGTGGACCGGGCCGGCTTCGACGCCGCTCTACAGGCTCAGCGCGAGCGCAGCCGTGCGAGCCGTGCGGTGGGCGGCTGGGCGGGTACAGGTCACCTCGAGCTCTCCGGCAGCGGCAGTACCACGGTCACGATCTCCACCGACTTCGTCGGCTACGAGACGACCACCGCCCTGGTGACCCTGACCCGGATCGGTGCCGCGAGCGAGCGGGAGACCCTCGCGGCGGGGGAGGAGGACGTCGTCTTCCTCGACGCCTCCCCCTTCTATGCCGAAGCCGGCGGTCAGGTCGGCGACACGGGCATGCTCCGCTGGGAGGGCGGCCGCGCCAGCGTGCTCGATTGCCTCCAGCTGGCCGATGGCCCGGTCCGCGGCAGGGCTCACCGGGCCCGGGTGGAGGCCGGCACCCTGCGGCGGGGCGAGACGGTGACCGCCGAGGTCGACCCGGAGCGCCGCGCCGCCATCGCCCGGCACCACAGCGCCACCCACCTGCTCCACCGGGCGCTCCGCGAGACCCTCGGGGACACCGTGGTGCAGCGTGGCTCGTTCGTCGGGCCGGATCACGCCACCTTCGACTTCAGCTTCCCCCGCGGGCTGACCCCCGAGGAGACTCAGAGCGTCGAGTGGCGCATCAACGCCGCTGTTCGCGACAATCTCGTCCGCAACGTCCGGGAGATGCCGGTCGCCGAGGCTCAGGCGTCGGGGGCGATGGCGCTCTTCGGGGAGAAGTACGGGGAGCTGGTGCGGGTGATCGACTTCGGCGGCTGGTCGCGTGAGCTCTGCGGCGGCACCCATGTCGGGCGCAGCGGCGACATCGGGGCGGTGATCGTCGTCGCCGAGACCTCGATCGGGCAGGGGACGCGGCGCATCGAGATGCTGGCGGGCGGCGCCGCGGTGCGGCGCTGGGAGGAGTCGGAGGCGCTGCTCCGCGAGGCCGCCCGGGCCCTCAGGGCGCGCCTCGACGAGGTCCCGGATCGGGTTGCCCGGCTGCTGGAGCAGAACC
>PLAX01000149.1 GCA_003135255.1 Candidatus Dormiibacterota bacterium
GTGCGCTCACCACCTTCAGCGTTGCCAACGACGTGGCCAAGTACTTCGCGATCATCCCGGCGATGTTCGCTGTGGCACTCCCACCCCTCAAGGCGCTCAACATCCTGCAGCTGAAGACGCCGGAGAGTGCCGTCCTCTCAGCGGTGATCTTCAACGCCCTGATCATCGTCGCGCTGATCCCGCTGTCCCTGCGCGGGGTCAAGTACCGGGCCGTGGGTGCCGCGTCGCTGCTCCGCCGCAACCTCCTCCTCTATGGGGTGGGCGGGGTCATCCTCCCCTTCATCGGCATCAAGGCCGTCGACATCGTGATCACCACCCTTCACATGATCTGAGCTGAAAGAAGATGTTTCGCAACTTCCCCAAGGAACTGCTCGTCGCGGTGCGGATCACCCTGGTGATCGCCGTCCTCTGCGGCCTCGTCTACCCGCTGGTGATGCTGGGGGTCTCCCAGGTCGCCTTCAACAAGCAGGCCAACGGTGGCCTGACCCCGAACCCCAATGGCAATGGCACCGTGGTCGGAGCCACCCTGGTCGGCGAGTGCTACTACGAGACCAAGGACGTGTCGGGGGCGGCGGTCTTCCAGACCACCCAGTACCAGGGGCACACCTTCTACACCGTCGACCCCCGCTACTTCCAGGGGCGCCCGTCGTACTCCGTGCAGACCACCTCCAGCGGCACCGAGGTGGTGATGCCTCTCACCCCGCCGTGCGAGTCCAGCAACTCGCAGGGCAGCAACCTCGCCCCCAGCAACGCCCTGTTGATCGAGCAGGTCGACACCTACGCCGGCTACCTGCACTGCGTGGGCATCGACACCGCCGGCTCCTTCACCGCCGCCCAGCTGCAGCAGGCGGTCACCGACCCGAGCGCCCACTGCCTCAGCACCGGCGCCACGACCACTCCCATCCCCGTGGACCTGGCCACCGGCGACTTCACCAGCTTCGACCCCGACATCAGCGTCGCCGCGGCGCTGGCCCAGGTCAACATGGTGGCCGAGGCGCGGGGGCTGGACCCGGCCAAGGTCCACGCGGTGGTGGAGGCCAACATCACCGGCCGCGTTCTCTGGATCTTCGGTGAGTCCGACGTGGACGTCCTGCAGCTCAACATCGCCATGAACAACGCCTTCGGGGCTCCCCCGACGCTCGGATGAGCGGGGTGCCGGGGGGCGGCGCCGCGCCGCAAGGGCTCATTGACCCTGGCTGGGTACACTGGAGGCTGTAGGAGTCCGACCCGGGCCTGGCCGGCCGGGCGGGCCAGAGGGCGATGAGCAAACCCCGCACCCAGACCGCCGTCGTCGTCGCCGATGAGGCGACAGCCTCCGTCCCCGAGGCGGTGGCCGTTCCCCCGTCCCCGCCGCGGGGCAAGCTCAAGGCGTACCTGGGCGCGATGCCCGGGTCGGGCAAGACCTTCGCCATGCTTCGTGAGGGTCGCGATCGCCGCGACGGCGGCGAGGACGTGGTGGTCGGCTTCATCGAGACCCACGGACGGGCCCGCACCGCCGAGGCGATCGGCACCCTGGAGGTGCTGCCCCGGATCACCGTCGACTACCGCGGGACCAAGCTCTCGGAGATGGACGTGGAGGCGGTGCTCGCCCGCCGTCCGCAGATCGTCCTGATCGACGAGCTGGCCCACACCAACGCGCCCGGGGTGCGCCACCACAAGCGCTGGGAGGACATCGAGGAGATCCGCGACGCGGGCATCGACGTGATCACGACCATGAACATCCAGCACTTGGAATCGGTGAAGGACGTGGTCGAGCGCATCACCGGGATCACGGTCCACGAGACCGTGCCCGACACCGTCCTCGATCGTGCCGATGAGGTCCAGTTCATCGACATCACCCCCGAGGCGCTCCGCAAGCGGATGAGCCACGGCAACGTCTACCCGGCGGAGCGTGTCGACATGGCGCTGCGCAACTTCTTCCGGCCGGGCAACCTGGCGGCGCTCCGCGAGCTGGGGCTGCGGCTGGTGGCGGAGCGCGTCGAGGTGGAACGCGGAGGCATCCAGGCACCGCCGGAGGACGTCCTGACCGCCGTCTCCGGGGGGCCCTCGGCGGAGGCGCTGATCCGCCGCGGGGTGCGTCAGGCGCGTCGGCGGCGAGGTTTCTGCACCGTCGTCCATGTGCGCTCCATCGAGGACGCCGCCAGCGAATCGGGGTCTGAGGCGGGCTGGCACCGGCTCGCGGCGGAGCTCCAGACCTCGGTCGTGGAGCCCAGGTCCCACGACATCGCCGCCACCCTGGTGGCCGTCGCCCGCGAGCGTGGCTGCCGCCACGTGGTGATGGGGGAGCCGCATCTCCGCGGCTTCTTCGCCGGAATGCGCCGGACGGTGGTCGACCGCGTCATCGAGGGTCTCCCCGACACCGACGTCCACGTCATCGCCCGCTATGCCGCCGCCCCCTACGCTCCTCAGAACCGCCCCGATCCCGACTCCCTGCTCCGGAACATGAAGGAGCCCCGCCGTCGCGGCGGGCTCCGCCTCTACATCAGCTACGCGCGCGGGACCGGCGCCACCACCCGGATGCTCGATGAGGCCCGTCGCCGCGCCGGCCGGGGGACGGACGCGGTGGTCGGCGCGGTGAGCGGGGGAGGCGCCTCCCGGCTGGGCAGCCTCGCGCTCCTGGGCGGGCCCGGATCGCCGGCGTCCCGGGGGGTGCTCGACGTGGAGGCGCTGCTCAGCCGCAACCCGGATGTCGTCGCCGTCGACGACCTCGCGGGACTGACCACCACGGGGAGGCTGGTCGGCCATGTCCTGCCGCGGATCCGCGCGGCCGGGATCAACGTCATCGGCACCGTCCACCTGAGCGACCTGCACAGCACCGTGGCCCTGATGGGGGCGCTGCTCAAC
>PLAX01000101.1 GCA_003135255.1 Candidatus Dormiibacterota bacterium
CCACGCGGCACTGGACGGGTCACCGCCGGTGGCGATGATCGCCTGGATGACCAGGGCGGTGGAGGCGGGGTCGCTGCCGTCCCCCGACTGGTAGGGGAAGCCTCCGTCCGCGTCCTGCTGGATGGCCAGCCAGGCCAGGGCGCTCAGGTCGCGGCCGTGGTCACCGGCGGCGTCCAGCGCCATCAGCACCATGGACGTCGAGTTGGTGTCGCTGGTGTCGAAGTCGGTGGCCGCCTTGGGGTCGTTGGCGTCGTCCTCGTAGTCCCAGCCGCCGTCACTGTCCTGGGCGGCGACGAGGAACTGGACGGCAGCGGCGGGCACCTGGGCACCGGCAGCCACCAGTCCCTGGATGGCGAGGGCCTGGGGGAACGCCTCGCCGTCGCCGTACTCCCCCGTGGTCGGGTCGTAGGCCGAGCTCAGCGTGGTGAGCAGATCCTCCCCGCCGAAGGACTGGGGGGCGTCTCCTGCCGCGACCACCGCCTGGATCAGCTCGCCGCACCCTCCCGGGTTGCTCGTGGTGCAGGCCTTGGCGGCGCCCGCCGCCAGGTAGTCCACCACCGACTTCCCCGAGCTCGCAGCGAGCGCCTTGGGATCGTATCCGCCGGCGGCGGCGCCGATCGCGTACAGCTCGCTGTCCGCGTAGCTCCCCGAGGGTCCGGCGATTGCCCCGCTCGCCCCCTGCTGGGACCTCAGGTAGAGGAGGGCTCGGGTCGCGGGGGTCGTGCCCGCCCGCGCCGTCACCCCGACGGCCGCGCATGCCGAGATCAGACCCAGTGCCGTCACCACGGCGGTGCACCTGCGGGATCCCTTCATCCCACGCTCCTCAGGCGGCGATCGGTCTCCACCTCGCCGAAGGCATCCTCGCCGCCATGAGGCCGTCCTCCCGTCACGCGCGGGGGTGGAGTCGTGCCTCGGGTCGGTCTCCTGGCTTGCGGATCGTGGCCATCGGTCGCCTTCCCACGAGACGCGGTCTCGCAGTGGCACGCTGACCTTGGCTCCCCGCTCACAGTTGCGCGACAGCGCCGGATTCACACCGGCTTCCCGTTCAACCCGGGGCGTTATTCAGGTGTGGTCCGGATTATGCGGCGCGGGCACGGGTGGCCGCTCCGGGCCCGCGCCGCGAAAGCACCCCCCGCGGATCAATCCCAGCGGAAGCGCCAGGCCGCGACGGAGATGGTGACCACGGCCCACGCCGCCATCACCAGGCAGTCGGTGCCGATGGCGCTGAACCCTGCTCCGTCGTTCATGACCTGGTGGAGCGCATCACTGGCCCACGCCAGCGGGAGGATCCGGGCGATGTCCTGCACCACGGTGGGGAGCGAGCTGATCGGGAAAAAGAGCCCGCTCAGGAACATGAGGGGGAAGGTGATCATCGCGGCCAGCGCGCGCGCCGCCTCACTGGTGCGGGAGACGCTCGTGATCAGGAAGCCGATGCCGACGAAGGATGCGGTGCCGAGCACGACCGGCGGGATCAGCAGCAGCCAGCTGCCGTAGTTCTTGGCCCCGAAGACCCAGATCCCAAGCGCCACCAGCACCACGATCTGGAGCAGCACGGTCAACCCGCCACCCACCACCTGGGCGGCCAGGATTGTGCCCGAGCGGACCGGGGTGGCGCGGAAGCGGCGCAGGACCTGCTTGACACGCATCTCGACCAGCCCGATCGCGACGTAGTTGACGCCCGAGAAAAGGATGATGTAGGCGATCATCGAGGGCAGCATGTAGTCCATCTCGGTGACCTGGTTGACCTCTGCCACCTTCGGGGCGCTCACCGTCAGGCTCGGGTGACCGCGGCCGGCGAAGCCGGCCGTCACGTTGGACACGACGGCATCCGCGATGGCGGTGGACGAGGAGCCGCCACCCGCTTGGTAGATCGCCACCTGCTGCGGCGGTCCCTGACCCGCATAGGCGGCACCGAAGCCGCTGGGGATCACCAGGACGGCGGTGACCGAGTCGTTCTTGAGGTCGGCGAAGGCGGCGGCGTGCGACTTCACATCGACGCTGACGCCGCTCACGCTCCGCAGTGCCTTCAGGTAACCGGTCGAGGCCGCGGTGCTGTCGTTGTTGACCGCATCGAAGCTCACCGACAGCCCGTTGCCACCGAACAGCAGGCCGAAGATGATCATGAAGAGGACGGCGAGCCCGAGGGTGAAGATCAGCGCGGTCCGGTCGCGCACCGAGGCACGCACCCGGTTGAGGGTGAGGGCACGGAAGGCGGGAAGGGAATTCATTCGCGGAGGCTCCTGCCGGTGAGGCTGAGGAAGACATCCTCGAGCGTGCCGTGGCGGACCAGCAGGTCGCGGATCGTCCCCTCCCCCTCACCGTCGCCGCCAGCCCCGGGGGCAGCGGCGGCCCAGGGCGCCTGCGGGTCGAGCAGCGCGTGGAGCACGGCCTCCGGAGTGCGGGTGGTGACGCTCACCCGCCCGTCCGCCACCACGCGATCCACTCCCGGGAGCTTCTCGAGGGTCTCGACATCGAGGCCGGACACCAGCGCGAACTCGATGGTGGTCCCGGGGGCGTGCTCGACGATGAGGCGCCGCGGGGTGTCGAGGGCGACGATCCGTCCCCGCTCGATCACCGCGACGCGGTCACAGAGGCGCTCCGCCTCCTCCATGTAGTGGGTGGTGAGCACCACGGTCTTGCCGCGCTTGCGGATCCCCTCGATGACGGTCCAGATGTTGAGCCGGGCCTGGGGGTCGAGACCGGTGGTGGGCTCGTCGAGGAAGACGAGGTCGGGATCGTTGATCAGGGCCAGCGCGATGCTCAGCCGCTGCATCTGCCCCCCGCTCAGCTTGTCGGTGTAGGTGTCGGCCTTCTCCTCGAGGTTGAACTCCTCGATCACCTCGTTCACCGGCCGCGACCGCCGGTAGAGGGCGGCGAAGAGCTCTACGGCCTCACGAACCTTGGTGAACTCGGGCAGCGCGGTGGCCTGGAGCTGGACTCCGATCCGCTCCTTGACCGTGCTGGGGTGGGCGATCACGTCGGTGCCGAGGACCTGGACGGTGCCGGCATCGGGTACCCGGAGGCCCTCGATGATCTCCAGGGTCGTCGTCTTGCCGGCGCCGTTGGGCCCGAGCATGCCGAAGACCTCGCCCTTCTGGACGGAGAAGCTCAGCCCGTCCACCGCGACCACGTCGCCGTAGCGCTTGACCAGACCAGTGACGTCGATGTCTGCCATCTCTCCCCTCAGCCGCACGGCGGCGGGCATCGGCTCAGCGTGAATCATAGGGGGTCACCTCCTACGGGCTCTCAGGGAAGACTAGTTTCAGAACGTTGATTGGAAACGTCGTTATAGAACCACGTTCGGATATACTCTGTCAAGTGGCCAGACCGCGGACCCACGACGCCAAGCTCCGCATCCGCCTGCTCGACGAGGCCGGGCGCCTGCTGGCCAAGGAGGGCCCCTCGGCGCTGACCGTACGCCGCCTCGCCGAGCGGGCGGAGACCTCACCTTCGGCCGTCTACACCCTCTTCGGCGACAAGTGGGGGCTGGTCGAGGAGATGTTCCGCGAGGGCTTCCGGCGCTTCGCCGAGCGGATCGCCGCGCTGGAGCGGACCGATGACCCGCTGGCCGACCTAGCCGCCCTCGGCGCCGCCTTCCGGGCCAACGCCCGGGCCAACCCGCACCTCTACGACCTGATGTTCGGCCAGCCCTTCCCCCAATTCGTGCCCGGGGAGGAGGACCGCGTGATGGCCATGGGCACGTTCGGGGCCCTCGTCGAGGCGCTCGGGCGGTGCGTCGATGCGGGCCTGCTGAGCGGCGACCCACTGAGCCTGGCCACCATTTTCTTCAGCCTGTCGCACGGGCTGACCAGCCTCGCGCTGATGGGCTGGTTCGGTCCTCCCGAGCAGGCCGACGCGGCATGGGGTCGTGCCGAGCGGGCGCTGTTCGTGGGCCTGATGCCGTCCGCCGCCGAGGGCTGAGCCAGACCTCCGAGGCGGTCCACGTCGCGACGACCTCAGACCCGCCGCGACTCCCAGCGGAAGAAGCGGAGCGTCACCGCCAGCCCGACCACCCCCCAGACCAGCATCACCAGGAGGTCCTGGCCGTTCCACCCGCTGGAGCTGGGCTCGGTGCCGAAGGCGGTCAGCATCGACTCCTTGAACCAGTAGATGGGGAAGACCTTGGCAATGTCCTCGAAGACGGCGTTGTTGAAGTTGAAGAAGAAGCCGGAGATGAAGAGGATGGGGAGGGAGGTGAAGTTGACCACCGCAGGAGCGGCGTCGGCATTGGGGATGAACGGGGTGATGGCCAGCCCGATGACGCAGAAGACGAGGCCGGCGAGGAGCACGGTGACCAGCGCCGGCAGCGGGTGGGCGGGCCACGGCGCCTGATAGAGGAGATGGCCCACCACCGCGGTCAGCGCCACCACGATCACCGCGGAGATCAGGGCCGAACCGAGCACTCCGCTCACGAAGGCCGCTGATGGCAGGGGCGTCCCGCGCAGCCGCTTGAGCAGCCCGTTGTCGCGGCGGTTGACGACGCCGATGGTCAGGTTGGAGAAGCAGGTGGTGATCACACCCCAGGCGGCCATGGCCGGGACGAAGAAGTTGTTGTACGGGACCTCGGCGCCGCCCACGCACTGACCGCTTGCACCGATGGTGCCGTCGACGCAGGTGCTCTGCTTGTTGAAGATGGTGCCGAAGATGAGCAGGAACATGATCGGGAAGCCGAAGCCGAAGAGGGCCGCGGCGCGGTTTCGCCAGAAGGCCCTCTGCTCGGCGCGCACCTGCCGGAGGCCGATGGCGAGGTCACTCATCTCCGGTGAGCTCCAGGTAGACGTCCTCCAGCGACGGCTGGCTGACCTCTAAGCGCTCCAGCTCGAGGCCGCGGGCGACGGCCCACGCGGTCAGCTCGTGAAGTGCCTTGGTCGGAGTCTCGGTGATCATCGCCATCAGCCCGTCCTCGCCTCCGGGAACGACCTCGCCCACCTCGGGCACGGAGACCCCGTCGGGGCGGACGAATTGGATCCTGGTCTCGGCCCTCTCCGCGCGCAGACTGGCGGGAGTACCGATCCGGACCACCTCGCCCGCGCTAACGACGCAGACGCGGTCGGTGAGGTTCTGGGCCTCGTCCATGTAGTGGGTGGTGAGCAGGATGGTCTTGCCCAGCTTGCGCATGCCACGCACGATCTCCCAGGCGTTGCGCCGTGCCGACGGGTCGAAGCCGGTCGTCGGCTCGTCGAGGAACAGCAGCTCCGGGTCTCCGATCAGCGCTAGAGCGAGATCGAGACGGCGCTGCTGCCCACCCGAGAGCCTCTTGACCCGGACGCGCGCCTTCTCCTTCAGACCGACCAGCTCGATGACGTCGTCGGTCGGCAGCGGCTTCGGGTAGTAGCCACGGTGCAACTCGACCACCTCGCGCACGGTGAGGTACGGCTCGACGGCACATTCCTGCAGGACCATGCCGACCCGCCTGCGGAGGTCGCGACCGGCAGTGGCGGGATCGGCGCCGAGAACCTCGACACGTCCGTGGTCGCGGCGGCGGTAGCCCTCGAGGATCTCGACGATCGTGGTCTTGCCCGCGCCGTTGGGGCCGAGCAGGCCAAAGACCTCGCCCGGCTCCACGCTGAAGCTGACGCCGCGCACGGCGTGCAGAGAGCCGTACGACTTGCGCAGCTCCTCGACCACGATGGCCGCCATCTACGTGGGGCCTCCCATCAGCCGGAGACGGTACCCGACTCGCCGCCGGTCGCGGCGGCGCGCTCGCTGGCCTCCACGCAGCCGTCGATGACCGCGGTCATCACCCGTCCCACCGCCTCAGCGGAGAGACGCGGCACCCGACTGGCGACATGGGCGATGACCTCCAGCTCGCGGCTGCGGTCACGCACGGTCAGACCGCTCCGTCGCTTGTCCCGCTGCACGGCGTCGACCGCTCCGGCGCGACTCTGGAGCACGGCTCCCAGGGCCAGGTCCAGCGAATCGATGATCTGGCGGTGCTCGGCGAGCTCGGTCGCCTGGTGACCGCGCAGCATCGGCGCCAGCACCGCGGCCCCGGCGATGATCGCCTCCAGGGTCTCGGGCGTGATGGCCTGGGCGGCGTCGCTCCAGGACTCCGAGGGCACGGGGTGGGATTCGATCAGGAGCCCGTCAGCCCCGGCGGCCACGGCTGCCAGCGCCAACGCGGGGACCCAGTCGGCGCGGCCGGCGGCATGACTCGGATCGACGATCACGGGCAGCGGCGTGCGCTCGCGCAGCACCGGGACGGCGGAAACGTCGAGGGTGTTGCGGGTGGCCGTCTCGAAGGTGCGGATGCCCCGCTCGCAGAGGATGACCTGGGGGTTGCCCTCGGCCAGCACGTACTCGGCGGCGGCAAGCCATTCGTCGTAGGTGGCGGCCATCCCCCGCTTGAGCACGACCGGGAGGCCGGAGCGGCCCGCGGCGCGCAGCAGGGGGGTGTTCTGCATCGAGCGCGCGCCGATCATGAAGGCGTCGACGCGGCCCGTCAGCATCTCCACGTGCTCCGCGGAGAGCGGCTCGACGAGCACCGGCTTGCCGGTCAGGGCGCGGGCCTTCTCGACGAGCGCGAGGCCCTCCTCGCCCATCCCCTGGAAGGCGTCCGGCCGGGTGCGGGGCTTGAAGATGCTGGCCCGCAGCATCGAGGCCCCGGCCTGGTGCATGGCCAGCGCGTGGCCGACGTACCCCGGCTCGACCGCGCAGGGCCCGGCGATGACCGGGACGGCTGGACCGCCAAAGACTACGTCCGCGACGGTGACGCGACGCCGCGCGGGTGACGAGGTGATGGGCTTGAGCAGATCCGTGAGCATCGGTGCCTCCAGTGCTGTGTGAGGACCGGGCCCGGTTCGCGAGATCCGGGTCGGCCTCTCGGCCTCCCGGGATCTCGGCGCAGGACTACTTGCTCAGCAGCACCCGCACCGGCCCAGGGGCCGATGTGGCGTACTCAAAGTAAAAGTAGAACCGCGGCGCGATCGCGAACATCGAGCGGGATGGTAGCAGGGTCCGGCTCCCGAGAGTGGATCAGGCCGGCGGCTCCCCGCCGGATGGCTCGGGCTCACCCGGAGGTGAGCCCGTCCCGGGGCTCTCCGGGGCGCCCCCCCAAGGAGCCGGCGGGAACGTGGCGGGTGCGGCCTGCATGGGACGCGGCCGGCTGCCGACAGCTGAGGCGAAGAGGTAGAACGCCACCAGGATCAGGAGGATTGGACCAATCCAGTCGAGCCGCGTGATGAGGCTTACCCCGTTGGTGAGGAGGAGGACGCCGGCGCCGACGAAGATCAGGCCAAAGACGAACGACGACCAGCAGAATCGACGTGCGCGCATCACTCTCCTCCCGTCTCGACGGTGATCTGCCCAAACCCGACGCTCAGATTGAGGTCAAGGCTGCCGCTGGGCTCTGCCCCGGTCGCCGCGGCCACGCGCTCGGAGATCTGCATCCCGGAGTTGGTGCTCCCCAGCAGGGTCAGCTGCCCTGCGCCCACCTTGCCGGTCACGTCGACCGTGGTGCCCGGGGGCACGAAGACCACCAGCTGGCCAAAGGCGTCGCTGGCGGTGACCGTCAGGTGCTGATTGCCGACGTCGATCCCGCTCAGGTCGACGGTCAGCTGGCCGGCGACCAGCCGGTAGGTGGGCTGCAGCGTGCTCAACTCGGGGGAGTAGCTCACCTGGCCCACCCCCCCGGTTAGCGGCTCGGGGACGAGCGCCGCCGCCGCACCGAACGGGAGGAGGCAGATGCCAAGCCACACCAGCAGGGAGGAGCGGCCAAACCACGCCCCGACCGCCAGAGTAAGGCCGAGCACCACGAAGACGATGCCGAAGCCCATCTCGGCGGTGAGGTGGATGACCCCCGCGCTCTGCAGGAGCAGGGCAACACCGACGGCCAGCACCACCGCAGCCAGGCCGACGGTCCCGAGGCGGAGACCACCGGAGCGGTAGGCGCTCCCGGACCACGCAGCCGGCGCCGCGTAGGCGGTTGTGGCGTAGGCCGGCCGGGGGGTGTAGGACGTATAGGGCGCGTAGGAGGAGGTGTACGCCTGCTGCGCGGGAGCCGCAGGCGGGTACGCGGAGGGCACCTCCCCGGTTGCTGCCGCCGGAGACGTGTACCCGGCCGGATCCACGGGGACGGACGGAGCCGGGGGGGCTCCCGCCGGGTATCTCGCCGGCCAGGCATCCCCGACCAGGAACAGCAGGCCGATGCAGATCAGCGCCGCCCCCCAGATCAGCCCCGAGTAGTGAAAGTCGAAGTTGCTGGCCAGGACGAGGACGGCGACGATCACGAAGAAAGCCCCGGCGATGATGCGCAGGTCGGTTCCCGGTCCGCGTGCCCCGGGAACCCCGCCCCCGAATGGGGGGACACCCCCGGCCGGCGGGACACCGTCGATGGCCGGCATCAGCAGCCACCCGACGATGTAGAGGATGACCCCGAGGCCGCCGAAGAGGCCGAGGATGAAGAAGGCGAGCCGGACCAGGTTGGCGTCCACCTCCAGGTATGCGCCCAGCCCGGAGGCGACCCCGGCCACCCACCGGTCATTGCGGAGGCGGTAGAGGCGGCGGGGTGAGGAGCCCGTCATCGCCCCGATCGGGAGACCGTCGGCCGCCGGCATCACCACCCACGCGACGAGATAGAGGAGGAACCCCAATCCGCCGATGAAGGCGAGGACCACGAAGGCCAGCCGGACCCACACGGGGTCCAGCTCCAGATGCGCGGCCAGCCCGGAGGCGACGCCGGCGACCACCCGGTCGTTGCGCAGGCGGTAGAGGCGGCGGACGGGCGGTGGCGGCACCGCGCCGCCGGAGGGGGGCACGGCTCCCCAGGGAGGGGGCGAGGCGGCTCCGCCGGGGGGCGCCTCCCAGCCGGGCGGCGTCGTCGACCCGGCGTAAGCGGGCGTGTCGCTGGACGGCGCCTCTCCCGCCGGCGGCATGCCGGACGGGTCGGGGCCCTGTTGGCCGGGGGTCTGCTCCATGGTCGATCTCCTGGATCCGGCGACCTTGCACACCTGGGCCGGCGGTCGTGCTGCCGTTGCCGAGCCCTCTCTGTCGCCTGCCCAGCGTGGACCGCCGCGGCACCAAGCGCCATCCGGCGAGTCCCTGGAGAATCCCCGAGCCTCACCGGGATCTCTCAGGGCACCGCCCGATATCGCGACCCCGCGTGGCGTGTCAGGCTTGACACGGTGAGCACAACCTCCACCGCGCACGATCCCCGAGGTGCGACCGGAGCCCACGATGGGGCCAGCCGGCCGGGGCCGCGACGCCACCGCCTCGTCATCCGCAGCCGGAACGACCGGGTGCTCACGGGCACGGCTGCCGGGCTCGCCGAGGCGCTCGGCATCGAGCCATTGCTGGTGCGGCTCAGCCTTGCGGTGCTCACCGTCGCAGGCGGAACCGGTATCGCCCTCTACCTCGTCCTCTGGATTCTCAGTGCAGAACCGGACGCCACCACCCCCGACCTGGCGGTTCGGGAAGCGCCTCGGACCCGTCAGATCGCCGCGGTGGCCTGCATCGTGGCCGGCTGCATGCTGGTGCTCCGCTCCACGGGCCTCTGGTTCGGCGACGCCATCGTCTGGCCGGTCGCCCTGGCGGCGGCGGGCTCGGCCCTGATCTGGGCTCGCAGCGACGAGGGTGACCGGCAGCGCTGGGCTCGGATCAGCGAGCGCCTACCCGGCCACTCGGTGGTGAGCGTCTTCGGGGGCAGGATCTCACCGCTTCGCGTCGCCGGGGGCGGCCTGCTGATCGCCGCCGGGATGACCTTGTTCCTGGTCGTCAACGGCACCCTGGCCTCCGCCCGCACGGCACTGCTCGCGGTGCTGGTCACCGCGGTGGGGCTGGGCCTGATCCTGGGTCCGTGGATCCTCCGCCTCGCCCGCGACGCCGGGGAGGAGCGGCGGCAGCGCATCCGCTCCGAGGAACGGGCGGAGATCGCCGCCCATCTCCACGACTCCGTGCTCCACACCCTCGCCCTGATCCAGCGGAGTGACGACCCCGCCGACGTCGCCGCTCTTGCCCGGCGTCAGGAGCGAGAGCTCAGGGCCTGGCTCGACCACCGACCCACGCCCTCGGAGCAGCAGGACCTGCGCGGGGCGGTGGACGCCCTGGCCTCGCGCGTCGAGGAGCTCCACCACGTGACCGTCGACACCGTGGTGGTGGGCGACGCCCCGGTCACGGAAAACGTCGGTGCCCTGCTCCTCGCCTGCCAGGAGGCGGCCATCAACGCCGCCCGCCACTCCGGCTCGCCACGAGTGTCCATCTATGTCGAGGCCGACAGCGACGGCATCACCGCCTACGTCCGCGACGAGGGCGCAGGCTTCGACATCAACGCGGTGCCCCCCGACCGCCGCGGCATCGCCCAGTCGGTGATCGGACGGATGCGCCGTCATGGAGGTTCGGCGACGATCACGAGTCAGCCCGGGCAGGGCACCGAGGTCCAGCTCCAGCTCCCGAGGGCGGCGTCGTGAGCCCCACCACCCCCCGCATCCGCCTCTTCCTGGTCGACGACCACCAGCTCTTCCGCAGCGGGCTTCGCGCCGAGCTGGAGGGCGAATTCGAGATCGTCGGCGAGGCCGGTGACGTGGACCAGGCAGTCGCCGGGATCGCGACGCTCACACCCGACGTCGTCCTCCTCGACGTCCACCTCCCCGGGGGCGGGGGGGCCACCGTGGCCGACGCCATCTTCCGCCGCGGCGCGTCGGAGACCCGCTTCCTGGGCATCTCGGTCTCCGACGCGCCCGAGGACGTCATCGGGGTGATCCGCGCGGGAGCGCGGGGCTACGTCACCAAGTCCATCTCCCCTACCGAGCTGGCCGACGCCATCCGCCGGGTGCACAGCGGCGACGCCGTCTTCTCCCCGCGCCTGGCGGGATTCGTCCTCGACGCCTTCCGCGGCGACCTCCCCACCAGCATCGACCCGGAGCTGGACCAGCTCACCCCCCGCGAGCGCGAGGTGCTCCGCCACATCGCCCGGGGCTTCACCTACAAGGAGATCGGGGTGCGGCTCAATCTCTCCGCCAAGACCGTGGAGACCCACGTCTCCTCGGTGCTGCGCAAGCTCCAGCTCTCCAGCCGCTACGAGCTGACCCGNNAACGCTCCACCTCGGCCTCGGTGATCGGCTTGCGCACGAAGGCGGTCCAGGCGTGGATGACCAGGCCGCAGCCCCAGAAGAGGAGCACGAACCCCGGCCAGAAGATGCCGTGGGAGACGAGCGCCCAGACCAGGACCAGCCCGGCGTTGACCAGGATGTACGCCAGCAGGTGGGGCATGAAGTCACGTCGCTCCTGGAGCTGCTTCAGGGCGACTTGGCGCAGGTCGTCGGGGGTCACGCTCATGACATTCCTTTCGCTCGGTTGGGGGGCGGGCCCAAACTCCTCACCTATAGGGGAAGCGACCCGGGACGCGCCAGGGCCTTTGGTCGATCCGCTGGGGTGACGAAGAGGGCGGAGATCGGGTTCTGGCGAGGAACACGCCAAGCGCGTGGAAAGCCCCAGGTTGTGGGCTCCCCGTCACCGTCACACCCCTTAAGGACACTTCTGTCCTAAAGCCCCATGAGAGGTGGGTGGTCCACCGCGAGGCCGTCCATCGAGGCACATTGAAACCGTTCGGCACCTCGTGGGAACCGTGGCCGAACAAGCGGACCACCACCAGCGCTGGCTCCCTTCCCGCCATCCACGTGACCGTCGCCGAGGAGATTGGGCACCGGGGGAGCTCTCGTCGGGGAACTCTCGGCCCCTGTTCTAGGGTGAGATTACGGCCACAGCGGGCGGCAGCCGATTCACCACCGGGTGGATCCGGGACAAACGCGCCGGCTGACGAGAGAGGGCGGGCCGATCAGCCGGGGCGGCCGCGCAGGTAGGCGACCTTGAAGCCNNCGTGCTCGCTCCAGACCCGCCGCTCCTCGTCGGTCATGGTCGCGGCGAAGTCGTCGCGCGAGGTGTGGATGAAGTAGATCCATTCGGTCATGGTCGCCTCCTCTGCGCCTTGCACCCGTCGCGTGGCTCCGACGATCCGGCTCTCCCTTGCAGGAGTGGGCGAGCCGGATCGTCGTTGTACACGATGAGGTCCGCCGCTTCGTGGGGATGCGCGGCCGCCAAGTAGAGCCGCTGACCCGGGATGTATCTGCTGCGATACCGCCGCTCGACCTCCTCGCGAGACCCGAAGAGGGCCACGTCGCGATCCAGGGCTCGGCGCAGGGTCTCATCGAAGCTGACTGCCACGACGACAGTGAGGTCCCAGCTCTCGATCAGTTCGGGTCGAAGCAGGAAGACCCCGTCGAAGATCAACACAGCGTCCTCCGGGGCGATCATTGACGGCGCCGCCTGCGGCGCGTCGAGCCGGAAGTCGAATACCGCGCGACGATACCGTCGTGTCCCACCCGGGCCCAGCGGGTCCAGCAGCTCCTGCCGCAACGCCGCGTGGTCGAACGAGTCCTCGTAGTAGCCCTGGGCCGAATCCTCGCGTCGGTGGCGCTCGGCGCGCGGCCTGTGGAATCCGTCGATCGAGGCGTGGATCACGGTTCGCCCCCGGACGCGCAGCGCAGGGGCCAGCTCGTCAGCGAGCGTCGTCCTCCCCGCCGCGTCCGGCCCATCGATGGCCACCCGGACCGGGCGAGAACGTTGGACAGCGTCGATCAGCCCGGCCATCCGCTCGACCAGAGCGGCTCGCGACATGGCCAAGCGTGCCGCAGGCATCAACCGAATTCTAGGGCCCCAGCTCGGATGAGACGGGGCGCCGGCCGGGTCGCGCCGGGATCAGGCTCGCGCCGGCTCCACAGCCGCACGCGGGACCGGGACGGTGATGGCGCCCTGGCTCGCTGACGTGACCGAGGCCGCGTACTTGGCAAAGGCGCCGGTCCGGTAGCGGGCCTCCGGTGGCTGCCAGCCGCGCAGCCGCTCGGCTATCTCCACGTCGGGCAGCTCGACCGACAGCTCGCGGGACGCGACGTCGATCCGCACCACGTCACCGTCGCGCAACGCCGCGAGCGGGCCGCCGAGGGCGGCCTCGGGCACGACGTGGGCAACCATGAAGCCGTGAGTGGCACCGGAGAAGCGCCCGTCGGTGACCAGAGCCACCTGGTCGTCGAGGCCCGCTCCGACGAGCGCGGCGGTCACCGATAGCATCTCCTGCATCCCCGGGCCGCCGACCGGCCCCTCGTAGCGGATGACCACCACATCGCCGGGCTGGACCTTCCCCTCCCGCACCCCGGCGAACGCCTGGTTCTCCGAGTCGAAGACCCGGGCGGGTCCCCGATGGGTGGTCTTGTCGTGGCCCGACAGCTTGATGACGCAGCCTCCGGGGGCCAGGTTGCCGCGCAGGATCGCGATCCCGCCATGGGACCTGACCGGATGGTCGGCGGGGCGGAAGACCTCCTGCCCCGGGGTCTCGTGGGCGCCGGCCGCGATCTCCGCCAGGGTGCGACCCTCGACGTTGCGCGCCTCTCCGTGGAGCAGGCCGAGGCTGAGCAGGCGCTGCATCAGGACGGCCAGCCCGCCGGCGCGGTGGATGTCGGTGGCGACGAACCGTCCCCCCGGGCGGAGGTCGGCCAGGATCGGGGTCCGCGCGCAGATCGTCTGGAAGTCCTCGATCTCCAGGGGAACCTCGGCCTCGGCCGCGATGGCGAGGAGGTGGAGCACCGCGTTGGTGGACCCACCGGTGGCCGAGAAGTAGGCGATGGCGTTCTCCAGCGCCTCCCGGGTGACGATCGAGCGGGGCCGGACGCCGTCGGCGACCAGCTTGACCGCCAGGCGGCCGGCGGCCTCGGCGACCGCAGCCTTGTCGGCGTGAAGGGCGGGCACCCCGTTGGCACCGGCCGGGCTGAGGCCGAGGAACTCGAGGGCGCCGCTCATGGTGTTGGCGGTGTACTGGCCACCGCAGGCGCCCGCCCCGGGGCAGGCCGCCTCCTCCACCGCCCGCAGCTCCCTGTCGTCGATCTTGCCGGCGTTGAAGGCGCCGATGGCCTCGAAGACGTCCTGGACGGTGAGGTCGTCACGCTCGCGGAGCCGTCCTGGGGCGATGGTGCCCCCGTAGAGGACCAGACCCGGGAGGTCCATCCGGCAGAGCGCCATCGCCGCGGCCGGGATGGTCTTGTCGCAGCCGACGATCAGTACCAATCCGTCAAAGCTGTGGCCCCGTGCCACCAGCTCGATGGAGTCGGCGATCACCTCCCGCGAGACGAGCGAGGCCTTCATCCCCTCGGTGCCCATCGAGACGCCGTCGCTGACGGCGATGGTGTTGAACTCCATCGGGGTCCCGCCGGCCGCTCGGATGCCGGCCTTGACCCGCTCGGCGAGCGCCCGGTGGTTCCAGTTGCAGGGCATCGTCTCGATCCACGCGTGGCCCACGCCGATGATCGGGCGCTCCAGGTCCTCGCGGCTGAAGCCGATGGCGTGGAGCATCGCCCGGGCGGCGGCGCGATCGGGGCCGTGGAGCATGACGGCGCTCTTGCGGGGGTGTTCGTTCTGAGTCATGGCCCGCAAGGATACGCTGTGGCCGGATCGTGACCCCGGCTCGGTTGACGC
>PLAX01000094.1:0-5779 GCA_003135255.1 Candidatus Dormiibacterota bacterium
GGCGACCTGGGTCGCCCTCTCCGGAGGGGAGGAATGGCGGCCCACCGACCAGCCGGCGAGGGCGAGCGCTGCGAGCGGGAAGAGGACGAGGTACGGGGATACCCACTCGGTCGCGTACAGAAGGGTCGCCTCAATCTGGTTTGGCCCTGGCGAGGCTCCCGCCTCCATGATGCCGGCGGCGACATACGCCGTGGCGAGGAGGGCGATCGCCACGATGAGGCCGATCCCCAGGACCTCCTCGATATTCCAGGCCGCCCTGCGGCGGCGCGCCACCGCCAGTTCCGGTTCGGTCGGGTCGTGATCCACGGCGGGAACTCCTCTTGTGACTCCGGGCGACAGGTGCGCCGCATCTTCACAGGTGGAGCGGCAGGCCGGCACAGTGTGCGCCGAGGTGGCCGGGACGTGGGTCCCGCTTCCCGAGGGGCGTTCTCCCCTCGGCCGCGCCATGCCTCCACTACAATCCGACCTCGTGCCCGCGGCTGACACAGCTCCCCCTCGCCGACCCGGCATTGCGCGCGCCACCCGGCGCCGACGTGATGGGAGGGCGCCGGCAGTCCCGAGCGCGGGCTGCTCTTGACCCTCCGCCGTCCCTCCGACCAGGACATCGTGGTGGTCGGGGCGACCGGCGACCTCGCGGCTCGGAAGCTGCTGCCCGCCCTCTACAACCTCGAGGTGGAGGGGCTGCTCCCCGAGCATGGCGACATCATCGGGGTGGCCCCGATGGACTGGAGCGACGAGCGATTCCGGAGCCACGCCGAGGAGGCGATCCGGAGCTTCTCCCGGACCCGCTTCGAAGCCCGCCGTTTCGCGGCCTTCGCCGCTCGCCTCCACTTCGTCCCGGTCGGGCCCGACGGCGACCTCAGCCCTCTCCGGGCCGCGGCCGGCCGGCCCGAGCGGCTCCTCTACCTCGCCGTGCCCTCCTCCGCGTTCACCACCCTGGCTCAGAGCCTGGGTGCAGCCGGGCTGGCGGCCGGGACCAAGCTCGTCATCGAGAAGCCGTTCGGTCACGACGTCGCCTCGGCGACCCGGCTCAACGCCGTCCTCCATGAGGTGCTCGCCGAGGATCAGATTTACCGCATCGACCACTACCTCGGCAAGGAGACGGTCCAGAACCTCCTCGTCTTCCGCTTCGGCAACTCCGTCTTCGAGAGGGTGTGGAACCGCGACGCGATCGCCCGGGTCGAGATCACCGTCGCCGAGTCCCTCGGCGTCGAGCGCCGCGGCTCCTTCTACGAGGAGACGGGCGCGATCCGGGACATCGTTCAGAACCACATGTTCCAGCTGCTCGCGGTGACCGCCATGGAGCCGCCCATCTCCTTTGCCGCCGAGGCCATCCGCAACGAGAAGGTCAAGGTCCTGGAGGCCCTCCATCCGGTGGACCCCGGTGCCGTCGTCCGCGGCCAGTACGCCTCGGGCACCGTCGACGGCGAGGCGGTGCCCGGGTATCGCGACGAGGAGGGGGTGGCCCCCGGCTCCGAGGTCGAGACCTTCGCCGCGCTGCGCCTCCACATCGACTCCTGGCGCTGGGCCGGCGTGCCCTTTCTGCTCCGCACCGGCAAGCGCCTCGCGGCCCGTGACACCCGCGTCGTCCTCAGCTTCCGGGAGGCCCCGCTCCACCTCTTCCGGGCGGTGGGGCTCCGCGCCCTGGACAGCAACCGGCTGGTGATCCGGGTCCAGCCCGATGAGGGGATCTCGATGACCTTCGTCGCCAAGCGGCCCGGGCCCGAGGTGACCATCCAGCCGGTGGAGATGGACTTCAGCTACGAGGGCTCGTTCAAGGCGAGCACGCCCGAGGCCTACGAGCGCCTCCTCCACGATGCGCTGAGCGGCGACCACACCCTCTTCATCCGTGAGGACGAGGTGAAGCGGGGATGGCAGGTGGTCCAGCCCGTCCTCGACCGGCCGTCGCCCGTCAAGATGTACCCCGCCGGGAGTTGGGGCCCGGCGGCGGCCGACCGGATCGCCCGCCCCGGGCATTGGCACGACGGCCCCTCCGGGGGGCCTCGCACCGCTTCCCGGCGGCGGGCATGACGACCTCAGGAGACGCGTGATGCCCCGACTTGTCGGGATCGACCTTGGCGGCACCAGCATCCGGGCGGCCCTTGCCACCGGGCCCACCACCTACGCCGAGCGCGTGGTGCGCCGCCGGACGCCGGCCTCGGCCGGCCCCGGGGCGGTGATCTCAGCGTGCGCCGCGGCGGCCCGGGACGCTGCCGGGGGCACCCCGGACGGCATCGCCATCGGCATCCCCGGTCCCCTCGACCCCGAGAGCGGGGTGGTCTTCGCCGCCCCCCACCTCCCCGGCTTCGAGAACCTCCCCGCCCGGGAGATGCTCTCCGCAGCCGCCGGATGCCCGGTGGCCATCCACAACGACTCGAATCTCGCCGGCTTCGCGGAATGGGCAGCCGGGATGGGCCGCGGGACCCGAACCTTCGTCTTCGTGATCATCGGCACGGGCATCGGCGGCGCCGTGATCATCGACGGCACCCTCTTGGTCGGCACCGCCGGCACCGCGGCCGAGGTCGGGCACGTGCCCTGCAACACGGATGGACCGCTCTGCGGCCAGGGCCACCCCGGGTGCTTGGAGGGGGTCGCGTCGGGAACGGGGATCGCCCGGAGCGCCGCTGAGGCTCTCGCCGCCGGCGAGGAGTCGCAGCTGCGGGGCATCACCCCCCTCGACGCCTCCGCCATCGCCGCCGCGGCCAGGGCCGGCGACCCGCTTGCCCATCGCGTCTTCGCTAACGCGGCACGTGCCCTGGGACGCTCCTTCGGGGCCCTGGTCAACATCCTCGGCCCTGACGCCATCGCTGTCGGCGGGGGCGTGGGCAGCCAAGTCGACCTTCTCGAAGCCCCGATCCGCGCCGCCATGGCCGAGATCGCCTTTGACGCCCCGCTCCGCCGCTGCCGTCTGGGCCAGGCCGAGCTGGGAAGCGATGCCGGCCTGGTGGGCGCGGTCGCCTGGGCCGTTCGCACCTTCGACCGCGACTGAGGGTCGAGGGAGGCCGTCTCCCCGTCACCGGCTGCGCAGGCTCCTCTCCACGCCGGCGACGATCGCGCCCTGGGAGAGATCGTAGAGGCCGAGGTACTCGCCGCCGCTGCGCTCGGCGAGGTCCAGGCAGGCGTTGAAGCCAAAGCCGCCGAGGAGGGCGCGCCCGCTGAGGATGCCGGCGCCGGGGAGCTGGGTCCCGGTGGTGTCCCTCGCCGAGTCGATGATGAGGGTCCGTATGTGCTCGTGGCCGATCTGCTCGGCGATGCGCTGCGCCTCGACAAGCGGCTCCTCGCCGAAGAGCGAGATGTTTCCCCGACCGTCGGAGATGAGGACGATGAGGGGGTAGACGTTGGAGTCGCGCAGCCGCTCGGTCCGCACCAGCTTGAGGCCGGCCACCAGCCCGTGGGTCAGCGGGGTGGTGCCGCCGACAGTGAGCCGCTGCAGCCGCGCCTCGGCGAGGTCGACGCTGTTGGTCGGGGAGAGCGCGACCCGCGCCGTGCGGCCGGAGAAGACGACCAGCGCCACCTTGTCGCGGCGGACGTAGGCATCGCGCAGCAGCGAGAGCACCGCGCCCTTGGTGGCCTGCATCCGCTGCTCGGCGTCCATGGAGGCGCTGGCGTCCACCACGAAGACGATGAGCGTCCCGGTCCGGCGCCGCCGGACCTTCTGGCGGAGGTCCTGGCGCTCGAGACGCAGTGCCGGTCCCCCGCCCGCGGGTGCCTCGGCGCGCCGTCTGGTCTGGTGGGGTGCGGCGGCGCGCAGGGTCGCGTCGAAGGCGACGTCGGTGGTGCGCTCGGTCTGCACCGCCCGCACGTAACGGCCCCGCTTGTCCCGCGACTCGGAGCTGGACCGCTTGCCGGTGGCGATGCGTGACTTGCGGTCTCGAGGCAGCTTGATCGACCGCACCGGGAAGAGCTCCCCCTCGTAGAGCTGGTCCACCCCGAGCCGGGTCGTGTCCTCGCGGGCCGTCTCCGCGCCGCGCTGGCCGGCCGACCTCTCCCCGGTCTCCTGCTCCGCGTCCGACGTCGACTCCTCGGAGCTCTGCGGTTCGCCGTCCTCGGTCGCTGTCTCCTCCCTGGCCTGCTCGGCCAGCTCCTGCATCCGCTCACGCTGCTGCTCGGCGACCTTGGAGGAGCTGCCGCTCGCCTGGCCGGGACGGTCGCGGCGCCGGTGCCGCAGCGCGAGATCGGCCGCGACCGTGATGTCCTCGACGGTCACGGAGAGGGACTTCGTGGATGGCACCCCCGGCTCCGCGCTCCTTCCGTGCTCGACCACCGCCTCGGCCTCGCGGAGAGCGCAGAGCGTCTGTGCGGTGCGGTTCACCACGATGTCGGCGCGGTGACCCATCGCCCTGGCGTCGATGCAGGCGAGGGCGATGAGCCAGCGCATCTCGGTGGGCACCTCGACGAGCGGCAGCAGCTCCTGGGCCTTGACGATGATCGCGCGCAGCCGCGCCTCGTCCCCCCGGCTGGATCCTCGCTGGGTCCCCGGGTCCGCCTGCTGGGCGATGTCCCGCTCCATCACGGCGACCCGGTCGGCGACGGTGCGGAGCCCGACGACGTCGACGCAGAGGCCGAACCTATCGAGGAGCTGGGGACGGAGCTCTCCCTCCTCGGGATTCATGGTCCCGACCAGGATGAATCGGGAGGGATGGACCACCGACATGCCCTCGCGCTCGACGATGTTGACCCCCATCGCGGCCGCATCGAGGAGAACGTCCACCAGGTGATCGTCGAGGAGGTTGACCTCGTCGACGTAGAGGATGTTGCGGTTGGCGTCTCCGAGGACACCCGGCTCGAAGCTGCGCTCCCCCTCCTTGATGGCGCGCTCGATGTCGAGGGTGCCGACGACCCGGTCCTCGGATGCGTTGATGGGGAGCTCGACCACTCGCATCGGGCGGCTGACCCGGAGTAGGTGCTCCCCGGCAAGCTGGCGGGCGCGGCACTCGTCGCAGAGGAGGTCTCCACTTCCCGGGCTGCAGGAGAAGCGGCAGCCCTCGACCACCTCGATCTCCGGGAGCAGCCCGGCGAGGGCTCGCACGGCCGTGGACTTGGCGGTGCCGCGCTCGCCCCGGATCAGCACGCCGCCGATGGCCGGGTTGACGGCGTTGAGGACGAGCGCCGTCTTCATCGGCTCCTGGCCCACCAGCGCCGTGAAGGGGAGGACCTCAGGAATCGCCATCCGCCGATTGTGGCAAGGACGGAAGGCGGGGGCTAACAGTTCCGGGGCGCGTACGTGTAGATGGCCAGGGGCGTGACCATGTAGATGACGTTCCCACTTGGGATCCAGAAGCTCCAGTCACCGGTGTGATCTATCTCGAAGGTGCCGGTGATCGAACTCGAAGAAGGGCTCATTCGACCGGTTTGGACGTACTCCTGACCCTTGAAGCTGATCGCCGCCGGCGCCTGGTCGGGATCGGGCGCCTTGGATGCGCAGCTCCCGGCCTGGGCGGAGTCGAGGAGACTGAAGCTACCCGGGTCGGGATGGCCGGAGCGCCAGGGGGGCGGCGGCCCGGAGCTGCCGCAGCCGGCCACCGCGATCACGGCGAGCCCGGTTGCGAACAGGAGGACGGGGAAGTGCCACCGCCGCGGCACGTCCCCGCCGGCGAGAGCCGGCGACGGCCGGTGCCCGGACGGCGGGGTCACGCGCCCTCTCCCGCAGCGGCGGGGAGCAGGTCGGCGGCGATGGTGGCGCGCTGCTCATCGCTCAGCTCGGTGCTTGCCGAGTAACCCGGATGGGCAACTCGGAGAAGCACCCGCGCACCCTCGATCCAGGCCTCGCGCTGGCTGG
>PLAX01000094.1:5857-6050 GCA_003135255.1 Candidatus Dormiibacterota bacterium
CACCCAGATCGACGCGCCGGCGACGGCGGAGCTCGATGGCGTCGGAGCGGGCGTCGGCGCGCGCGCTCTCGTAAGAGGCACCGACGCGGAGGTCCCGAGGATCCAGGCTCATGGCGCGTCACCGCCGTGACGGCGCACAGCTCGCCCCGGATCCGCTCCGATGGCCGGCGGCAGCACCGCCACAGGCCACGCT
>PLAX01000046.1 GCA_003135255.1 Candidatus Dormiibacterota bacterium
CTATTGGCGCAAGCTCTAAGGCGCTTGCTTTGGGAGCAAGAGGTCCCCAGTTCGAGTCTGGGCGCCCCGACCAGTGGGTGAGTCCGTCGTCGGTTTTGAATGCTTGCGGCCCGCACTGGTCAGCACGAGTACGAGATCGTGAACGCCGCCCTGCGCAGCTTCCTTGGCCTGGCCGCTTGCTTGCCCCAGCCCTTACTGCTTTGGCGGTCGCTCCGCGGGCTGGGAGCCAGCGATGTTGCTGAGTAGCGCGCAGGCGCGGGCGATCGCGTTCTGATCCTCGGGGCTGAGTGCTTGTAGTTGGGCGTCCAGCCAGGTATTGCGTTGGATGCGGGCGGCGAGGGCGAGCTCGGCGCCCTCGGGAGTGGTGCTGAACAGCACTTTCCGGCGGTCGTTCAGATCGGGAGTGCGGATCGCGTAGCCGGCCGAGGTCAGCCGGTTCACGGTCTGACTCATCGAGGCGGGGGCGACATGGCCCTGTTCGCTGAGCTCGGTCAGGGTGTGCGGGCCGTTCTTGTGCAGCCAGGTGAGGACGTCGAGCGCCGTGTCTCCGAGGGTGCCTTCTGGCCGCTCGCTGCGGAACCGGCGGTAGAGCCGAGCGACCGCTGATCGTACTTGGCCGCCGAGGCCGGCCTCGTCGGCGGCGCCGGATTGTTCGCGGCTTGCATTTGTCTCCATGTGTCGTTAGTATACCTAAAAGTTAGTCTTTAGCATACCTAAGGATCGAGGAAACCCAGATCGCCCTGATGCGTCTCAACCGGAGCGCTCCATGACGTCCACTATTCCCCCCGACGAGTCGACCGTGAGGGGCAAGCCGTTCTCGTGGCGGTTTACCACCCCGCTGTTCATCGGGGCGGCCTTGAACTCGGTCAACACTTCCATGATCGCCACCGCGCTGGTGCCGATTGCGACCGGTCTGCACGTCTCGGTCGGGCAGACCGCCTCCCTGGTCACTGCCCTCTACCTGGCCAGTGCGATCGCCCAGCCCACGGCAGGGAAAGTCGCGGAGGTCTTCGGTGCCCGCCGCGTCTTCCTCGTCGGAATCGTCCTGGTGGTGCTCGGCGGTGTCCTCGGCGGGGTGGCGCAGAACCTCCTCATGCTGCTGATCGCCCGGGTGCTGATCGGGTTGGGCAGCTCGTGCCCCTACCCGTCGGCGATGATGCTGATCCAGCGCCGCGCCAAAGCTGCCGGGATGGAGAAACCGCCCGGGGGCGTGCTGGGCGGTCTGCTGATCGCCGGCATCGCGACCGCCTCCCTTGGCCTGCCGATCGGCGGAGTGCTCGTCGAGGCTGTCGGGTGGCGCTGGGTGTTCTTCGTCAACGTTCCCGTGGCGCTCATCGCCCTGGCCGCAGCGCTGATCTGGATCCCACGCGACCCCCCACAGCAGACGCCGAGAAACGCCCGTGACGTTCTCTCCCGCATCGACCTGACCGGAATCATCGGCTTCGCCCTGGCGATGACCGCACTGCTCGCGTTCCTGTTCTCAATCCCGGAACCGAACTGGACCATGCTGGGCGCGGCCGTGGTTCTGTTCCTCGCCCTGACCCTGTGGGAACTGCGCGCCGAGCACCCGTTCGTCGACGTGCGGCTGCTCGTCCGCAACGCGGCGCTGACCCGGACGTACCTGCGCTACGCCTTGGTCGCCCTGTGCGTGTATGTCGTCCTTTACGCCATCACCCAATGGTTGGAGGCCGGTCGCCATCTGTCCGCGCTCGGCGCCGGATTGCTCCTGCTGCCGATGAGCGTGATCTCCGGCGTTGTCGCCGTACCGATCTCCAGGCGCAACCTGATTCGCGGCCCTGTCATCGTCGCCGCCCTGGCCAGCCTGGTGGGGTCCGCCGGCGTGCTGTTCCTGACCTCGGACATCAACATCGTCTGGATCGTTCTGATCACCCTGGTCTTCGGCGTCGCACTCGGCACCGCCGCCAGCGGCAACCAGATCGCCCTCTACACCCAAGCCCCACGCGAGCAACTCGGCGTCGCATCCGGACTGTTCCGCACCTTCGGCTACGTCGGCTCCATCGCCTCCTCCGCCATCACCGGCATCGTCTTCCACAGCAGCGTCAGCGATAGCGGCGTCCACCTCATCGGCCTGATCATGATCGGCGTCAGCATCGTCGCCCTGGCCCTCTCAGCCTTCGACCGCAGACTCCGCAACCCCGGCCTCCCCACTCGCCAGGCATAGAGAAGGAACCAAGACCATGCCCGCAAACCCCCTCGGTCACGCATTGCGCAACCGACGCGCCGGTCACCACACGCTGGTCTGGGCGCGTCCCGACCTGCAAGCGCCCGAGAACTTCACCCTCACCAGCCTTGCCTTCACGCACGGCACTCTTATCCCCGAGCGACACCGCGGCCGACTTTTCGGCGCCAACATCTCACCCGCCCTCGCCTGGACACCACCACCGGCCGACACCGCGGAACTCGTGCTCATCGTGCAAGACGCGGACGCCCCCACGGGGAAACCCGCCACCCATGCACTCACGGTCGGCATCGACCCATCCCTAAGCGGCATTCCGGAGAACGGCCTCGCCCACCCCAGCCGGATCCGCGGGCTCAAACACGGCAAGGGCGCCCTCGGCCGCCGCGGCTGGGCCGGCCCCAGGCCCCTTCGCTCGCACGGACCACACTCCTACGTCTTCCAACTCTTCGCCCTGGACTACCAGCCCGAGCTGCCCGACACGTTCACCCTGACCGATGTCGTCCACGCAATGACCGCGCACGTGATCGCACGCGCCCGGCTCGACGGCATCTACGAAATCCGGTAGTCGCTGACCACAGTGGCGCCCGACCGTTTCTCGCTGTCCACCGCACCCGAACCCGTGCCCGCCGCGCGCGCAGGACGGCTTGCCGAGGCGTTCCGTGACCGCGGGCTGCCCGTTGTGCTCGTCAGCGTAGCCGGCCGCGCACCTGGACGCACCGATAACAGCGGAACCGGCGGCGGCGAGCCACCGGACGAGCCTTCCGGCTGCCGCTGGACGAGGGCTTTGTCAAGAACCACCTGAAAGAGGCGTTCCGGAGGCTCTGTGTGCGATCGCGCTGGGAGCTCAGTCACCTCCCCGGCGTCGCCAGCATGGCCCTTCAGGGCCAATTTCCCCCGCCAACGCCAAGTCTGGCCCTTCGGGCGCCGCGCCCCCACGCGCATCTCCCTCGAAATCGCCGCACCCGATGGTCACGAATCCGGCCAGGGCCAACCCATCACGCGCGCAGGACAAAGGTCACGCCCCAAACCGACGTGATCCGAAATTCGACCAAGCAAGCGGAGCAACACTTCCCGCTCGTCTCCAATCAATGGCTCGCACAGCCATCGCTCAGCTTTCATCAGTTCATCGAGCGCTCGCCTCAGGGTCCTCCGACCTGATGCAGTGAGGTGCACGGCACGGGCGCGACGATCGTCCGCATTCTGACGGCGCTCCACGAACCCTTTCGCTTCAAGACTGTCGATCAGCCCCACCATCCGGGTCGGTGTGATCTGAAGGATCCGGCAGACGCTCTTCTGGGACGCTCCCGCATGCTCGACGAGCGTTCGCAGGACGGTGAACTCGACCGGCTCCAGCCCACACGGCTCGATCGTCGACCGGAAGAGCCGGGCTTGGTTCCACCCCAACTCGGACAGCAGGAAGCCGAGCGTCTCCGATGGCTCAGGTGCTTGACTCGATCGTTCCATGCCTCTATAGTACCCCGCCATGATGATTTTGCAGAAAAATGATTTCTGAGCCAAACGACGAGCAGTCGGCAACCATGGAAGCGTCAGAGCGCTACACGGGGCGGGCAGCGGACCCGAGAGGACGATCGACAGGGACGTACACCGGAACTCCCTCGGGCAGTGGGGTCACGGCGACGGGTGGTGACAAGCGCTGGCTCCTCCTGGGGGTCATTGCCTTGGCCCAACTCATGATCGTGCTCGACGCGACGATCATGAACATCGCGCTGCCCTCCGCACAGAAGGATCTCGGGTTCTCGGTGGTGGACCGGCAGTGGGTCGTCACCGCCTACGCGCTGGCGTTCGGCAGCCTGCTGCTGTTCGGGGGCAAGCTCGGCGACCTCGTCGGCCGCAAGGTGACCTTCGTGACGGGGTTGATCGGATTCGCCGCGGCGTCGGCGGTCGGCGGTGCTGCCGTCAGCTTCCCCATGCTCATCACTGCCAGGGCCGTGCAGGGCGGATTCGCGGCCGTGCTCGCACCCTCCGCGCTGTCATTGCTGGCAACCACCTTCACCGATCCCAGGGATCACGGCCGTGCCTTCGGCGTCTACGGGGCGGTCGCCGGGGCGGGTGGCGCAGTAGGCCTGCTCCTGGGCGGGCTTCTGACCGGATACCTCTCCTGGCGCTGGTGCCTGTACGTCAACGTGTTCTTCGCGCTGATCGCGGCGGCCGGTGCGCTCATGCTCCTGGGGCCGCAGCGCTCGTGGGGGCGGCCGAGGCTCGACGTCCTGGGCGCGCTGCTCGTGTCTGGCGGAATGTTCTGCTTGGTCTACGGGTTCTCCAACGCCGCCAGCGACAGCTGGGGCTCGCCGCTGACCTGGGGAGTCCTCATCGGCGCAGCGGCCCTGGTGACGGGGTTCGCGGTCCGGCAAACGAGGGCACCCGAGCCGCTGCTGCCCCCGTCGATCGTTGCCGACCGCAACCGCGGCGGTGCGTACATCGCGATGCTAGTTTCAGGCGCAGGGATGTTCGGAATCATGCTGTTCCTCAACTTCTACATGCAGCAGAATCTCGCCTTCTCGCCCATCACGACCGGCCTCGCCTTCCTCCCGATGGTCGTCTTGACGATGAGCCTGAACAACATCGCGAGCATCATGTTGATGCCCCGCACCGGACCCCGCCCGCTGATCGGGCTCGGGATGCTCCTTTGCGCTGCGGGCGCGTTCTGGCTGACCCGCATCGGGCTTCACACCAACTACGCAACGGGCATCCTGCCGGCGCTGCTGCTGGTGGGCGCAGGTCTCGGTCTGATCTTCGCGCCCGTTACGCAGACAGGCACCGCCGGCATCTCCCCCCGCGACACGGGAGTGGCGTCGGCAACGATCAATGCGAGCAACCAGCTCGGCGGTTCGATCGGAACTTCCCTGTTGAACACCATCTTCGCGAGCACTATCGTCAGTGCTATCGCCGCCCACACATCTCATGGGGCCGCCGCACTCGATGGCTACACGACCGTGTTCTGGTGGACTGCGGCTATCTTCGCCGGCGGTGCCGTGATCGCCACGGCACTGCTGCGGTCGGGACCGCTCGCCACCGCGCAGCAAGGGTGGGGCGGCGCGTCCAGCACCGGCGAGCCGGCAGGTGTGGATGCGTCCGCGTGGGGCGAACAGCAACTGCCGGTATCGTGACCATGACCGCAGGAGCACGTCGCACAGTGCCGCACCGGTTGTCCCCGGTGGTGAGCGCACAGGCGTTCACAGTTCCAGGCTTCACGTCCGCTGATGCTGCTCGATGAGGGGCGCATGCGAATGACGCCTTTCTCAGCCCATCCTCATGCCGGGTTCTCGGCGGTCACCTACGTCTTCGACGATTCACCCGGGGGTGTGCGCAGCCGAACCTCCGACGGTGCCGATTTCATCGTCCCGGGCACGGACGTGCCATTGCCGTTGGTGCGGCTCATCGGTCTCCTCGAGGTGACTGGTGCGCTCGGGCTCATCCTGCCGGGCGTCACGCACATCGCGCCCGTGGTCGTGGGCGTCGCCGCGCTGTTCCTCGGCGCCATCCTGTTCCACATGCGGCGCACGCGATTGCCGGTTACTGGGATGCGGCACTCTAGCAGGAGCAGGTTTCAACCGGTGAACGTAGCCCGGGTGATGCAGAAGAAGACGAGGTCGTCGGGGTGGACATGCTGGGGTTCCTCCGCGCCACCGTGGCCGTGCCGTGGCCGCGCTCGAGGGAACCCCGCGGCCCCCCGTGTCCAGCTGCTGGCCGCCGGCTACGTCCTCGGAGCGGTGATCCTCTGGGCGGTCGGGACGGTGCTGGGTCGC
>PLAX01000102.1 GCA_003135255.1 Candidatus Dormiibacterota bacterium
CAGCGTCTACTGGATGTTCGCCAGCGGAGTCCCCTTCCTGACCGGGGTGTCCGTCCTCGACGCGGGCTGGCACACCGCCCTCTACAGCGGTGTGGCCGCGGCGCTCGCCACCCTGCTGGCCCTGCCCGTGGCCCTGCTCGCCGTCCGTCACTCCGGGCGAGGCGGGCGGTTGCTGGAGCGGAGCACGTACCTTGTGCTGGCCATGCCGGGCATCGTCATCGCCCTCGCCATCAGCTACTTCGCCGAGCGCTATGCGGGGGGGTTCGGATACCAGAGCGCCCCGCTGCTGATCGCCGCCTACGCGATCCTCTTCTTCCCGCTCGCCTTGGTCGGGGTCCGCGCTTCGGTGGCCCATGCCCCGGTGGCTCTCGAAGAGGCGGCACGTTCCCTCGGCCGGCGTCCCGACGAGGTCTTCCTGCGGGTGACCCTTCCCCTCATCGGCCCCGGGCTCGCCGCTGCCTTCTGCCTCGTCTTCCTCGCCTGCGCCACTGAGCTCACCGCCACCCTCGTCCTGGTGCCGACGGGCGTCCAGACCCTNNGCCCGCCACTTCGACCGCCTGCCCAGCCGGGCCGGCAGCGCCTCGTGACGCCCGGATCCGGCGCTCCCCTGGCCGCCGACCGCGCCGCGTCCGCCGGAGGGTCCACCGGCAGTCTGCCCGCCCCCGGGCCCGCATCCCTCGACGCCCCCATCGCCACCGAGGGCCTGACGACCTCCGACCTTCACAAGGCCTTCGGAGACCACCCCGTTCTCCGCGGCGTCGACCTCACCATTCCGGGCGGCACTTTCGCGGCGGTGCTCGGGGCCTCCGGCAGTGGCAAGACGACCCTGCTGCGCATCCTCGCCGGCTTCGAGCGGCCCGATCGGGGGGTGGTGGCGGTCGGCGGCGTCATCCTCGACGATGACCATCATCACCTCCGCGCCGAGCGCCGCCGCATCGGCTACGTCCCCCAGGAGGGGAGCCTCTTCCCGCACCTCACGGTGGAGGGCAACGTCGGCTTTGGGCTGCGGGCGCGGGAGGGGCGGGAGGCGGAGATCGCCGATCTACTCGAGCGTGTCGGGCTCTCCGGCCTGGGGAGTCGCTACCCCCATCAGCTCTCCGGGGGTCAGCAACAGCGGGTTGCGCTGGCCCGAGCCCTGGCCGTCCGGCCGCGCATCGTCCTCCTCGACGAGCCCTTCGCCTCCCTGGACGCCGGCCTGCGGGCGACGGTGCGGGCCGACGTCCGGGCTGCGGTCCAGCGCTCCGGCGCCACCGCCATCCTGGTCACCCACGACCAGGACGAGGCCCTCTCCATCGCTGACCTGGTGGCCGTGATCCGGGACGGCGTCGTCGCCCAGGTGGCGTCGCCTCGCGACCTCTACGAGTCCCCCGTCGACCCCGATCTGGCCCGCTTCGTGGGTGAGGCCAACCTGATCGAGGGCACCTCGTACGGCTCGACCGCCGAGACGCCTCTCGGGTGGCTCGAGCTCTGCGACGGGCACCGGCCCTCCCGCCAGCAGATCACCGTCCTGGTCCGACCGGAGCAGCTCCGGGTCACGCCGTCCGCGGGTGGAGGCCCCGGGGTGGCGGCACGGGTGGTCGAGACCGGCTTCCACGGCCACGACGCCCTCGTCCGTCTGATCACGGAGGATGCCGCCGTCGCTCCGATGATCGCCAGGGTGGTGGGCGGCATGCGGCTCGAGCCCGGTGCCCAGGTCACCATCAAGGTCGTGGGACCGGCCCACTGCTGGCCGCGGCCGCCGGCTGGCGACGCCAACCCCGATCCGCCCGCCGCGGAGCCGAAGGCCGGGCCCGGCTGAGCCCCCCGGTTCGTGCGCGGGCTGGGTGCGCGCCGTCCGCGGCCGGCGCCGGGGTCGTCCACGGCCTGCTCACGATGCCCCCGCCGGTGCCCACCAGTTGCGGTCCTGGCACTCGATTCGCTAGAGTGTTAGCAGTCACCCGTCCCGAGTGCTAAACGTGGAGGTCGCACCGTGGCCTTGAAGCTTCGCCCCCTGGCTGATCGCGTCGTCATCAAACCCGTCGAGCGTGAGGAAGTGACCAAGAGTGGGATCGTCCTCCCCGACACCGCCAAGGAGAAGCCCCAGGAGGGGATCATCGAGGCAGTCGGCAGCGGCAAGTACAATGAGCGCACCGGAGAGCGGATCAAGCTCGACGTTGCGGTCGGAGACCGGGTGATGTACGCGAAGTACGCCGGCAGCGAGGTCAAGATCGACGAAGTCGACTACCTCATCCTGTCCGAGAAGGACATCCTCGCCGTCGTCCAGGTCGAAGTCGTCCAGGTCAAGGCCTGAGCCCGGCGGTCGTCCTATCGCCCGGTGTGATGGCGGCACCGCCCGTCCACGGTCGCCCCGCCGTCAGCCGTCAAAGGAGCTGAGAGAGCATGCCTGCTAAGCAACTTCGATTCGACACCGAGGCGAGGCAGCTGCTCCGCCACGGGGTGGACGCGGTGGCCGATGCCGTCGCGGTGACCCTCGGCCCGCGCGGGCGTTCGGTGGTCCTGGACAAGAAGTACGGAGCGCCGCTCGTCACCACGGACGGGGTCACGATCGCCCGTGACCTCGACTTCAAGGACCACTTCGAGAACATGGGGGCTCAGCTCCTCCGCGAGGTCGCGGTCAAGACCAACGACATCGCCGGGGACGGCACCACCACCGCCACCGTGCTGAGCCGGGCGATGATCGACGAGGGGCTGCGCCTGCTCGGCGCCGGCGCCTTCCCGGTCGAGCTGCGTCAGGGGATGCTGGCCGCCGCTGCGGCCGCCGCCGTGGCGGTGCGTGAGCGTTCCCATCCCGTCGACACCAACGAGGACATCCGCCGCATCGCCACCATCAGCGCCGACGACGCGGAGATCGGCGAGATGCTCGCCGACGCGTTCGCCAAGGTGGGCAAGGAGGGTGTGGTCACCGTCGAGTCGGCGGACGGCATCGAGACCACCGTGGAGGTGGTCGAGGGGATGCAGCTCGACCGCGGCTATGTCTCCGCGTACCTGGTCACCGACCAGAAGGAGATGGTCGCCGAGCTGAACCACCCGGCCATCCTCCTCACCGACTCCAAGATCAGCGCCGTCCGGGACCTGCTCCCGGTGCTCGAGCTGGTGGCCGGGGCCAAGCAGCCCCTGCTCATCGTGGCCGAGGACGTCACCGCGGAGGCGCTGGCCACCCTGGTGGTCAACCGCATGCGCGGCACCCTCACCGCGGTGGCCATCAAGGCCCCCGGCTTCGGCGACCGCCGCAAGGCGATGCTCCAGGACCTGGCGGCCCTCACCGGGGCCACCGTGGTCAGCGAGGAGGTCGGCATCCGCCTGGACGGGGTCACCGCCCGCCATCTCGGCACGGCCGACCGGGTGACCGTCACCAAGGACGACACCACGGTGGTGGGCGGCGGTGGCGATCGCAAGGCCATCGACGCGCGCTGCGAGGAGATCCGCCAGCAGATCGAGGAGACCGACTCCGATTGGGACCGGGAGAAGCTGCAGGAGCGGCTGGCCCGGCTGGTCGGAGGGGTCGCCCAGATCAAGGTGGGGGCCGCCACCGAGGTGGAGATGAAGGAGCGCAAGGCGCGTGTCGAGGACGCTCTCCACGCCACCCGCGCCGCCCTCGAGGAGGGCTGCGTCGCCGGTGGAGGCGTCGCCCTGATCCGGGCCCGCGACGCCATCGACGCGCTCAAGCTGGACGGAGACGCCCTCGCCGGGGCGCGCGTCGTGCGCCAGGCGCTCTCCGCACCGCTCAAGCAGATCGCGGCCAACGCCGGGCTGGAGGGCGCGGTCGTGGTCAACAGGGTCGCCGAGCTGACCGGGGACGACGGCTTCGACGTGGTCACCGAGGAGTACGGCAACCTCGTCGAGCGCGGGATCATCGACCCCACCAAGGTGGTGATCACGGCCCTCACGTCGGCCACCTCGATCGCCACCATGATCATGACCACCGAGGCTCTCATCGCCGACGCCCCCGAGCCCGAGGACGAGGACGAGGACGGCCACGGTCACTCCCACGGTGGTGGTGGCGGCGGCGGGTTCGGCGGTGGTGGCTTCGGCGGCGACGACGACATGGACTTCTGAGTCCGAGCTGGTCGCGGGCGGCTCCGCCGGCGCTCGCCGGCCGGACCGTCGCTCCCGGGCTCGGCGGAGGGCCGGAGGCTGTGCGCCACGCGCCCTGCCGGGTAGAGTTGCGCCCGTGCTGACCGTGGAGACGCCCCGGCTCCTCTTCATCTCGACCCCGACCTCGGTGATGCGCAGGCGGCTCACCCTCTCGGACTTCCTGGCTGAGATCGCGGTCGGCCCGTGCGACAGCGCCGGCCCGGAGGGCCGCCTCACCGTCCACTTCCCCGAGGAGTGGCCGGGGGAGGACGCGCTCCAGGTGTTCCCCATCTGGCTCGCCCGCCGCGAGCGGTCCGCCGATCCGGGGCCGTGGTGCGACGGGGTGGTGGTGCGCCGTGANNACCGTCGAGATCGGCTACGCGGTCAACCGCTCCCTCTGGGGGCGCGGCTACGCCACCGAGGCGGTGGAGGCCATCGTCGCCTGGGCTCTGACCCGGTCCGAGGTGCGCCGCGTGACCGCCGAATGCCTGCAGAGCAACCCCGCCTCGGCGCGGGTGCTGGAGAAGAGCGGGTTCCTGCAGGTGGGCCGGCGCCGCGGTCTGGAGGGCGAGCTGCTGCTCTGGGAGTGCCGGACGCCGGTGGCGAGGCCCGATGGCCCCGCACCGCAGAGGGGCCGGCTCATCGGCCGGCCCCCGCTGGCGGGGCGCACCGCGGGCGAGCTCGGCGGCGAGCCCGCCGGGCAGGCGTAGCCCCATGTGCGGCATCTGCGGCTTCACCGGCCGTCCCGACCCCGCCCTGCTCCGGGCCATGGCCGCGTCGATCCGGCATCGCGGTCCCGACGACGACGGCTTCTTCGAGACCGACGGCGCCTCGCTCGGCTTCCGCCGGCTGGCCATCATCGACCTCGACACCGGCGCCCAGCCGATGTCGACGGACGGCGACCGCCTCCACATCGTCTTCAACGGCGAGATCTACAACTACCGCGAGCTGCGCACGGAGCTGGAGGCGGAGGGGCGGCGGTTCACCACCAGGAGCGACACCGAGGTCGCCCTGCAGGCGTACGCGCAGTGGGGCCCGGCCGCCTTCCAGCGGTTCAACGGCATGTGGGCGATCGCCCTCCTGGACCGCCGCGGCGTACAGCCCGAGCTCGTCCTCTGCCGCGATCACTTCGGCATCAAGCCGCTCTTCTACGCGGCGCACGACGAGCGGGTGGTCTTCGCCTCGGAGATCAAGGCCATCCTCGAGGACCCGACCTTCCCCCGCAGGGTCGACGAGCAGCAGCTGTACGAGTACCTCCGTTTCGGCCTCTACGACCACAACGACCTCACCTTCTTCTCCGGCATCCGCCAGGTCGCGGCCGGCGCCTACGTGAGCGTCGACCCCACCGGTGCCACCCGGGAGACCCGGTACTGGACGCCGGTCATCAGCGAGGACGCGGACCCCGACCCGAAGGAGTTCCTCCGCCTCTTCACCCGCGCGGTCGAACGCCGCCTGGTCGCCGACGTGCCGGTCGGCACGTGCCTCTCGGGAGGCCTCGATTCCTCCTCCATCGTCTGCGTGATGGACCGGCTGCTCGCCCAGCACGTGCCCGACTCGGTCTCCCTGGGCGACCGTCTCAAGACGTTCTCGGCGGTGTTCCCCGGCGACCCCATCGACGAGCGGCGCTACGTCGAGGCGGTGCTGGCGGTCACCTCCGCCGACCCCACCTGGGTGCAGCCGACCTCGGAGCAGTGGCTCGCCGAGCTGGAGACCTGGGTGTGGCACGCGGAGGAGCCGATGATCACCACCGCGCCCTACGCGATGTGGTCGGTGATGCGCGCCGCCAGCGAGAAGGTCACCGTCCTCCTCGACGGGCAGGCCGGTGACGAGCTGCTCGGCGGCTACGTCCCCTACCAGTACGTCTACCTCCGCCAGCTGCTCCGGGAGCACCGCTATCGCGAGTTCGCCGCGGAGTCCGCGAGGGCGCGGGACACGGTCGGCCGGCTGGCCCGCCGCCGGCTCTGGGAGGGTCGCCACCAGGTGGACCTGGGCTCGCTGCTCCGCCCCGAGTGGACGAGAGGGAAGAAGCGGCCTGACGACCCCCGCGTGCAGGACGATCTCAAGAAGCGGCTGCTCCAGGACCTCACCACGTTCTCGCTCCCCTCGCTGCTCCGCTACGAGGACCGCAACTCGATGGCCCACTCCATGGAGTCGCGGCTCCCCTTCCTCGACCAGGAGCTGGTGGAGTGGATCCTCCGGCTGCCCGCATCGGCGATCGTCTCGGGGGGGTGGTCGCGACGCATCATGCGCGAGGCGATGCGCGGCATCCTGCCCGAGACGGTGCGTCAGCGGCGGCGCAAGATCGGTTTCACCACGCCCGAGTTCCGCTGGTTCCGCCAGCAGCGCTCGTCGATCCAGTCGCTGATGCGGTCGCCCTCCTTCCAGTCACGGCCGTATTGGGACGCGGACGCGGTCGCCGACGCATTCCGCGTCGCCTGCGTCGGGGGCAGCGAGGAGTCGCTCTTCTTCTGGCGCACGGTCAACGTCGAGCTCTGGCTGCGGGTGTACTTCGAGGGCGGGGGCCACGGCTCCGCGTCCGGCCCCACGCCGGGCAGCTCGTCCGCCTTCACCGCCCAGGGGGACCGGGCGGCGGGGGCGGCACTCGGCGCCGAGCGACTGGTCGCCGCCGCCCACCCCAACCCCGGCCGCCACCTGATCATCCGGCGCGACGGCCGGCCCTGGGCGCGCATCCCGCTCCGCGCCGAGCTGGTGCGCAACCGGGACGACCTGGGCGTCGCGGTGGGGGAGGCCCTGGAGAAGGCCCGGTCCGGCGGCATCGCCCTGGAACCCGGCGACGTGGTCGCCATGAGCGAGAAGGTGGTCGCCATCACCCAGGGGCGCTCCTTCCCCATGGACGAGATCAGGGTCACCCCGCTCGCCCGGCTGCTCTCCCGCTTCGTCAGCCGGGTCCCGATCGGCATCGGGCTGGGCAGGCCCCAGACCATGCAGCTGGCCCTGGAGGAGGCGGGGGCACCGCGCATCCTTCTCGCCGCCGCCTGCGCCGCCGTCACCCGCCCCTTCGGGGTCCGGGGCGTCTTTTACCGGGTGGCCGGATCCCGGGTGTCGGCCATCGACGGCCCGACCGCCTACACCCTCCCTCCCTACAACACCCACGCCAGCAAGGCGCCGAGCGACCCGGANNCGTCGCCGTGGTCGACACCAACGATCTCGCCGCCGACGTCCTCGGGGCGAGCGCGGGGGTCGACCGCACCGCGGTCAGCCGGGTGCTCGCCGACAATCCGATGGGTCAGACCGGCGAGCAGACCCCCTTCTGCATCCTCCGGCGGCTCGCGTGACACGCTATCGGATTCGCGCCAACCGTCTCTGACATCGGCTCCGGAAACGTGACCAGGACGCGACCTGTCCGTAGTCTGTGACACGAAGGTCACGGTTACTCTGATCGCGTCGATGTTCGAATCTGGCGCACTCCACAACGCCACCCCCTACGCCCCTGCTTCACAGCGGCCTGACCGCCTCGCTGTCCGGGGCGTGACGGCCGCGTGGACAGCCGGGGCGGCGATCCTGATCGTCGTCGGGATGTGGCTCCAGCACTCCCGGCTGGACCTCGCCTCGATAATCCCCCTGATCCTGCTTGCACTGACCGCCCTCGCGCTCGCGCTGCCCCTGGAGCACGTCCCCGACCGCGGGCAGGCGGTGGCCGCGTGCTGCGCCATCGTTCTGGTGCTCAGCCTCGAGCTGATCTTCCGGATCCGGGCGGTCGGCGTCGCCGCCCTGGTCACCCTCCCCCTCGCCGTGCTGGCTCTCCGCCACGATGGCAGGGCCCTGAGCGTCGGCATCGCCCTGGCCCTCGTCGAGGGCGTGATCTCCCTGGCGGTCGTCCGCGATCCCTACGTCGTGGTGGCCACCCTGACCGCGATCGTCGCCGGTGTCGCGGTCAAGGCGCTGAGCGGTCATGGCGCCGACCGGGCACGATTCGACTCGGTCGCCTACACGGATTTCCTCACCAACTGTCCCAATCGCCGGGCTCTCCACGCCGAGCTGCCGCACCGGCTGGAGGCGGCGCGGCACCGGGAGACCTCGCTGGCCGTCGCCGTCATCGACCTGGACAGGTTCGGCTCCTTCAATGAGGACTGGGGCCACACCGCCGGGGACCGGCTGCTCACCGACGTGGCCACCGTCCTCCGGTTCACCCAGCGGAGCGACCCCGACGTCCCCGGCCTCTCCTACCTCGCTCGCGTCGGCAACGACGAATTCGCCGTCGTTCTCGAGCGCCTCACCACGACCGGTGTCGCCGATGTGATCCGCGACGTGGAGACCGACCTCCCCGCCGGCTGCACCGTCAGCGTCGGGATCGCCTTCTGGGATCGCCGGGAGACCGCGGACGACCTCGTGAACCGTGCCCTGCGCGCCCTCTCCGCCGCCGGCAGGGCCATGGGCGGAGGCCGCGTTGTCGTCGACGAGGGCGCCGGGTCTCGAGCCGGCAGCTGGCTGGAATCGGTCCCCGCCATCGTCGCCCGCAAGGAGATCGAATCCGTCTACCAACCCATCCGCGACATCAACTCCGGTCGCCTGATCGGCTACGAGGCGCTCGCCCGCCCCACCGGGGCGCCCAACGAGACCGAGGTCGAGGGGATGTTCGCCGCGGCACGCCGCCTGGGCATCTCCCGCGAGCTGGAGACCCTCTCCCAGGTCTCGGCGATGAGCGGCGCCCACCGCCTGCTCGCCCGGGGCGGCTCGCTCTTCATCAACATCAGCGTCGGGGCGTTCACCGACCCCGACCGTGACCTCGACGTGATCCTCGGGCATCTCCGGGACGCCTCCCTGAGGCCAACCCAGATCGTCCTCGAGGTCAACGAGCAGATCACCCGCTTCGGCCGCTTCGCGGAGGCCTGCGCCCGCTACCGGCGCGCCGGCTTCCGCTTTGCGATGGACGACGTCGGCGAGGGCATGTCGACCATCGAGGCGATCGCGGTCGTCCGTCCGGAGTTCATCAAGGCTGCCAAGAGCCTGGTCGTCACCGCCGACGACGCCGGCTCCGCGGCCGTCATACGCGGGCTGGTGGAGGTCGCTCGGAGCCTGGGCGGCGAGATCATCGCCGAGGGGCTCGAGACCCGAGAGGATTGCGCCCGCATGCTCGGATTGGGCGCCGCCCTGGGGCAGGGCTGGGCGCTGGGCACCCCGAAGCGGCTGCGCGACGCGCTCACCGCCCGGGACGGGGAGGAGGGTGCCCCGCACGGCGCGCACGGCACCGACGGGCCGGAGCGGGTCACGTCCGTGCTCGTCCCGGCGCGGCGCCCGACCTGACGCCGGCGGCCGCCTGCAGTGGCGCGCGGGGCGGCGGCATACACGTGGGAGCTCACAGCGAGCCCCGACCTTGCGATGGAACGGCTTCGCGACTACTTCGGTTCCAACCCGAGCACGGAGATTGTCAGTTCGTTCGACGAGAACACCTTCGAGCTGCGGCGGAGCCCGCTGGCGACTGTTGGATGGTTCTCGCGGCAAACGACATACCTCAGCGGGCGCGTCGATTCGCACGCAGGTGGGGCGGCCTTGAGGTGGCGACCGCAGTTGCGCCGGGCGTTCGTCGCCCTTCTGCTCGCCTACCTGGCCGGAGCGGCAGCCGTGCTCGCGGCCGGGCTCGCGCTCCTCAGCACGTACGGCTCGATCTGGCTGGGCGCCTCGGTGCTCACAGGGGCGGTCGCGGTGGCACTCGGTTGGAGGGCGCTGCACAGGGTCCTTCGTGCGGATCCGTATCTCGTGTCGCACCTGCAGGGGGCTGTGGCATCCATCTGTCGGCCTGAGACGCTCATCGATTGGCATCCGAAGGCGCCCGGCTGACCAATCTCGCCCAGACGCGCCAATCAGGGCGGGAGGCGCTGAACCGTAGAATCCCCGACGTGGTCGCCGACACCGATGCGCTGCTCGCCGCCCTCAACCCGGCCCAGCGCGAGGCGGTGGCGGCCCCTGACGGCCCCCTCCTGATCTTCGCTGGGGCCGGCAGCGGCAAGACCCGGGTGCTGACCCATCGCATCGCCTACGTCATCGCCGCCCGCGGGGTGCGCCCCCAGGAGATCCTGGCGGTCACCTTCACCAACAAGGCGGCCCGGGAGATGCGCGGCCGGGTCGAGAAGCTGCTCGGTGCTGACATCAGCGGGATGTGGCTCGGCACCTTCCACTCCGTGGGGGCTCGAATCCTCCGCCGTGACGGCGACGCCATCGGCATCCCCGCCAACTTCGTGATCTACGACGAGGCCGACCGGCTGGCCGCGATGCGCCGGGCGATGCAGACGACCGGGGTGGACAGCAAGCGCCTCGCCCCCACCAAGGTGGTGCACGCGGTGAGCGCGGCCAAGAACGAGCTGCTCAACGCGGCGGCCTTCGCCGCTCGGGCGAGCGGCTACTTCGAGGTCGAGGCGGCCCGCATCTACCGTGCCTACGAAGCGGAGCTGGCCGCCGCCGGGGCGCTCGACTTCGACGACCTGCTGATGCGCACCGTCTTTCTGCTCCAGGACGTCCCCCCGGTGCTGGAGCACTACCGCCAGCGCTGGAGCCACCTCTTCGTGGACGAGTACCAGGACACCAACCACGCCCAGTACCTGATGGTGTCACTCCTGGCCGCAACACATCGCAACCTAACGGTTGTGGGCGATGACGACCAGTGCCTCGTCGCCGGGACCATGGTGACGATGGCCGACGGGTCGCGCAGGCCGATCGAAGCGATCCGGCCAGGGGATATGGTCTCTTCGGCCGGCGGGAGCGGCACCGTCAGACCGGCCCACGTGCTGCGGGTCTCCGAACGGGAGACGGAGGAGGTCGTTCGCATCCGCACGGCCGGGGGCCGCGAGCTGGTCAGCACCTCCGAGCACGTTCACTTCGCCGCATATCGGCTTGGCCTATCTCCCAACTACCACTTCGTCTACCTGATGCAGAAGGATGGCTTCGGGTACCGGGTCGGCACCAGCCAGGTCCACACGGCGGCTCAGGCCAAGGCGGTGGTCGGCTTCCGACAGCGAGCGGTTCAGGAACACGCCGACGCCCTCTGGATACTGGCGGTGCATTCGTCCGAGAACGACGCGCGTGAGGACGAGTACGTCACGTCGCTCCGCTACCAGATCCCCACCCTGCCGTTCGTGCCCCGGAAGGGCTCCAGAGATGGGCTGGTCCACGACCCGGCCCGCCTGCGAGCCGTCTTCGCGGCTTTCGACACTGAAACGGCTGCCCTGCGGCTGCTTCACGACCGTGGCCTGTCACCAGAGCATCCCCACCACCACCCGCGATCCCGGAACAGCAGTCGACGCAACATCGTGGTGACCCTCTGCGCCGATCGACGCGGCGCGACGCCCATGCACCTGATCGCGGTGGGGGGGAACGACGAGAAGGGTGCCGAGATCATCCGCGGGCTGGGCCTTCGTGTCCGTCCTGCTCACGCCAACTCGCCCCGGAGCTGGCGGTACGAGACGGTGTTCAAGGACATGGCCACTCTCATGCAGACCGCCAGCCGGCTGGCGGATGCCCTGAACGGGGTCATCGTGATGAAGGGACGGTTCGGGATCAACGGTGACACCGACCGGGAGTCCAACTCGCTCCCCGCCACCCGTGCCGACTCGGTGCTCCCCGGGATGACGGTGTTCGACGGGACCTGCGGCTACGACATCGTCGTTGGCGTGGAGCGCATCACTGGGCGCGCGCAGGTGTTCGACCTGGACGTCGAGCACACCCACAACTTCATCGCCAACGGCCTGATCACCCACAACTCTGTGTACCGCTTCCGGGGCGCCGACATTCGCAACATCCTGGAGTTCCAGAAGGACTTCCCCGACGCTCACGTGGTGACCCTGGAGCAGAACTACCGCTCCAGCCAGCCCATCCTCGACACCGCCCACGCCGTGATCCGGGTCAATCAGGATCGTGCCGCCAAGCGGCTCTGGACCGAGCGCGGCGGCGGCGAGCCGGTGCGGCTGATCCCCGTCTACGACGAGCAGGAGGAGGCGCTCGCCGTCTGCGGCGAGATCGAGAGGCTGATCGGCACCGAGTCCTATTCGCTCTCCGATTTCGCCGTCCTCTACCGGACCAATGCGCAGTCGCGCGCCTTCGAGGACGTGCTCCTCCGCCGCGGCATCCCCTACCGCCTGGTGGGCGGTCTCCGCTTCTACGAGCGCAAGGAGGTGAAGGACGTCCTCGCCTACCTCCGCCTGGTCGCCAACCCCCGTGACCCGGTGGCCTTCGGCCGGATCGTCAACGTCCCCCGGCGCAAGATCGGGGATCGCAGCGTCGCCGAGCTGGAGCGGATCGCCCGCAAGCGCAGGATCTCGCCCTTCGAGGCCGTCGAGCATGTGGGGGAGGACGCCGAGCTGGGGCCGGCCGCTCTCCAGGCGCTCTCCGGCTTCGGCAAGCTCATCGCCGGCCTGGGTGAGCAGAGCCTCCGCCTCCCCGTGCCCCGGCTGCTGGAGCGGGTCGTCGAGGAGACCGGCTACCAGTCGATGCTCCGGGACGGAACCCCCGAGGGCGAGGAGCGCTGGGCCAATGTGACCGAGCTGGTCGGCTACTCGGAGGAGTACGAGGACGTGCCGCCCCCGGACGGCCTCCACCAGTTCCTGGAGAACGTCGCCCTGGTCTCCGACGTGGACAGCCTGGACGACACCAAGAGCGGCGTCACCCTGATCACCCTCCACCAGGTCAAGGGCCTGGAGTTCCCCGTCGTCTTCCTCGCCGGGCTGGAGGAGGGCCTGCTGCCCCACGTCCGGGCGCTCGAGGAGGGCGACGAGGGGATCGCCGAGGAGCGCCGCCTCACCTACGTCGGGGTCACCCGGGCCCAGCAGCGCCTCTACCTCCTCCACGCCTTCCGCCGCCACCTCTACGGGAGCGCCCAGACAGCCCAGGCGTCACGCTTCCTGGCCGACATTCCGCCCGAGATGCTCACCGTGGTGCGCCGAGCGGGAGGGCCGCCGGTGACCGCGCCGCGCCAGCCCGGCGCCGTCCGCGAGGCCGTCCACGCCAACGCGGTGCGGGCCAACCCGGTGGAGGTCGCCCCCCAGCGCTACACGGAGGGGATGCGGGTCGAGCACCCCAAGTACGGGGCCGGCACCATCCTCAAGAGCACCATGACCCGCGCCGGTGAGGAGGTGGTGATCCGCTTCGACGAGGCGGGGATGAAGATCTTCGCGGTCGCCGACGCCAATCTCTACCCGGCCGGCGGCTGATTGCGGGCGGCCCCCGGCGTCATGGCCTCGAGAGCCGGCTGACGAGCGTCGTGAGCCGGCGCTCGTCCACCTCGTAGGGCACGTCATGACCCTGGTAGGGCAGCACGACCAGCTCCTTGTCGGCGTTGGCAAGGCGCCGGAACATGCCGAAGATGGTGCTCGGCGGGCAGATCGGGTCCCAGAGGGCGACGGTCACAATCGCCGGGCAGGAGACGCGCGGGGCGAGGTTGGTGGCGTCGAAGTGGGCAAGGGTTCGAAACGTCTGCGCCTCCCAGTCCGGGCGCCTGCGCAGGAGTTCCGCCACCTCCAGGTACGGGCCCTCCGTCGCCGTGGCCACCCCTCGCGGGAAGTCACACAGGAAGGGGACGTCGGCCCAGACGAAGCGGATCCGCCTCGACAGCGCTGCGGCCGCCAGCGCCAACCCGCCGCCCTGGCTGGCCCCGGTGACCGCCATCCTGCCCGAGTCCACTTCGTCGAACGAGGCGAGAGCCTCAACTGCCCGCACGGCGTCGGCGTAAACGTAGCGGTAGTAGTGGGTGGTCGGGTCCGCGAGCCCACGGGTCAGCCAGCCGGCCCCGTGGCCGGCCTGAAGCGGCGTGTCCGGCGAGTCGCCGGTCTGGCCTCTGCAGTCCATGGACAGCACCGCCACGCCCTGGGCGGCGAGTGTGTACAGCTCCAGCGGGCGCCCGCCCCGGCCGCCGTAGCCGTGGTACCAGACCACTCCCGGGAAAGGCCCATGGCCGTCTGGGCGCGCGTACCATCCGGTGATCCGCGCACCGCCGAGGCCGCTGAAGGAGAGCTGATGGTGCGTGACCCCGGCCAGCCCCGGACCGGCCGGGGTCAGGTCGACGTCCAGCGCCGTCTGTCCTGCGGCAGCCAGGGTGTCATCCCAGAACTCCGCGAGGTGTGGCGGCGGTTGGGTCTCCGGCACGTAGAGATGAAGCTCGTCGAGCGAAACATCAACGCTGGGCATGTCCGAATTCTCCCGCTTCGTCCCCCCACGCCGCGGGTGCTGCCGCCGGACCCTCCCGGCAGCGGGTCACCGTGCGGCTCTCAGCCCCAGATTGCCTGCCCCGTGTCCGAGTCGAAGAAGTGGAGCGCCTCGGTGTCGACCGCCAGCGTGGCGTGCGAGCCGGCCCTCAGGGTCGAGTGGGGGGACACCCGAGCCACTCCATCGGCTCTGGACGTGCCGGCCTTGATCGACGGTCCGGCGGACAACTCGGTCGCTTCGATGGCCGCCTCAGGCTCATGAGAGGCGGCCCTCGGGGCCTCGATCGTGAAGTGGAGCTGGATCTCGTTGCCCAGCGCCTCCGTCAGCTCGACGTCCGCGCTCAGGGTACCGCCAGGAGGGGCCGGGAGCAGGGCGGCGTCCGAGAGGCTCTCCGGCCGGATGCCGAGGACGAGCCGCCGATCGCGGTAGGCGGCCAGGGCGGGACGGCTAGCCAGTAGCCGCGCCGGCAGGGGGAGGAGCTGCGGGCCCACTCTGACCTCGGAGCCGGACGGCGAGACGGTGGCTTCATAAAGGTTCATGGCCGGAGAGCCGATGAAGCCAGCCACGAACAGGTTGTCCGGGTGATCGTAGAGGTGCTGGGGCGCACCGCACTGCTGAAGCGTGCCCATGTGGAGGACGCACACCCGGTCGCCCAGCGTCATGGCCTCGGTCTGGTCGTGGGTCACGTAGAGGGTGGCGACCCCCACCCGGCGCTGGATGTGCGAGATCTCGGCCCGCATCTGCACCCGCATCTTGGCGTCCAGGTTGGAGAGCGGCTCGTCCATCAGGAACACGGCCGGGTCCCGAACGATGGCCCTGCCCATGGCGACTCTCTGGCGCTGCCCGCCCGAGAGCTGGCCTGGCTTGCGCTTCAGGTACTCGGTCAGGCCGAGCAGCTGGGCCGCTGCCTCGACTTTGTCCCTGATCTCAGCCTTCGGTATCCCGCGCAGTCTCAGGGAGAAGCCGATGTTCTCCGCCACCGTCTTGTGCGGGTACAGGGCGTAGTTNNCCATGGCCACGTTGCGGTCCTTGGGGGTGAGGTCGTTGACCACCCGGCCATCCATGCTCACCGTGCCGGAGGTGATCTCCTCGAGCCCCGCGACCATCCGCAGGGCGGTCGTCTTGCCCGAGCCTGACGGCCCCACCAGCACCATCAGCTCGCCTTCGGCCACCTCCAAGTCCAGATCCGACACGGCTGGCTTGCCGTTAGGGTAGATCTTGGTCAACTTGTCCAGGCTGATCGTCGCCATCGCCGCGAGCTCCCTCTGGTGAGAGGCTCCTCTGTTCGGAACCTTTCTGAAGCATAGCGAAAGTTTCCAGGGATTGAGTAGTGGTTGGCTCCGCCCGGCGACGTCACCGCACGCTGGCCAGCACCCGCGACGCCAGCCGATCAACCGGCCAGATCGCTGCGCGCGCTCAGCGGCAGGGAGCTGTGGTCTCGCGGGGCACCAGTGTCGTCGCCAGCTCGATGCTGCGGGCCTCGGGGCGCTCGCCTGGTTCCTGGGCGAGCAGCAGGCCCACGGCGGTGGTCGCCATCTCGGCCAGGGGCTGCCGGACGGTGGTGAGCGGGGGCGAGGTCCAACGCGCCAGCGGCAGGTCGTCGAACCCGACCACGCTCAGGCCGTCGGGCACCCGCAGATGCAGAACGCGAGCCGCCTCCAGCACTCCCATGGCCTGGAGGTCGTTGCCGGCGAAGATGGCGGTGGGCCGCTCCGGCAGCGACAGCATGGCCGTCGCCTCCCTGAACCCACCGTCGACGCCGAAGTCGCCCCACTGCATCAGCTCCGGCGCCAGGGGCAGCCCCGCCGCCTCCATGGCCGAGCGGTACCCGTCCATGCGGGCGCGGCTGCACAGCAGGTCGGGACGGCCCGAGATCACCCCGATGCGGCGATGTCCGAGCTCGATGAGGTGACGGGTGGCGGCCAGGCCGCCTGCCCAGTTGGTGGCCCCGACGGTGGTGACGCTCGGGTCCTGCTCGCCGCGGGGATCGACGACTGCGAAGGGCAGACGGCGCGACCAGAGCTCGGCCTTCTCCTGGTCGCTCAGCCTGGACAGCAGCAAGATGATCCCCCGGGTGCCTCGGGCGCAGATCTGCTCCAGCCACGTCTGGGGCCCTGAGCTGTCCGACAGGGAGGTGAGGGCGATCGTCAGGCCGGCACGGGCGGCCGCGCTGACCGCGCCCTTCACGATCTCCATGGCCCAGGCGCTGTCGAGCTCGGGGAAGACCAGGTCGATCACGGGTGGAGGGGCGTTGCCGGATGAGGCACGGCGCTGGTAGTGACGCTCCAGCAGCAGCGTCTGGACGCGCTGGCGGGTCGCCGCCGAGACCTCGGATCTGCCATTGAGCACCTTGGAGACCGTGGCGGCGGATACCCCTGCGGCCTCGGCTATCTGGGCGATGGTCACCTTCGCCGGCCCTTGCCGGCTGGCCCGCTGAGCCAGGTTGCCCTCGTCTCCTGTGAGCGCTTCCATACCCCGCGAGCCTACCATTCGCCGGGGCGTTTCCGAAACATTTCTTCGCCCCGCTCGGGAGCGTGGAGACGGGAGGGTTGAGACCAGTTGACGTCAGCTCCGCGTTGCGCGAGGATAGGCCGTGTCAGTTGAATGATTCTGTCATTTGGCGAAAGTTTCGGGTAGCCGGAGGTCAGGGCTGGGTATGAACAGATCGCTTCAAAAGGATCGAGCGTCCCACAGGTGGTGGTCGCTTCTGGTAGCCGCGGTCGGCGTGGCGACCTTGGCTGCCGCCTGCGGTTCCTCCTCGACGACCTCGTCGGCCTCGTCGGCCTCGGGTAAGACGGCCAGCATCAACGTCTGGTGGGTGACCAACGGGACCAACGTCAACGACCTCTGGTCGTCGATCGCCACCGACTTCGACAACGCCCATCCCGGCGACAAGGTCACCATCGACATCGAGCCCTCCAGTAACTCCTACAAGACCAAGCTGCTGACCGCGCTGGGCACCTCCAGCCCGCCGGCCCTGTTCTTCTCCTGGGGCGGCGGCCCGATGCAGCAGTACATCTCAGCGAAGGTCATCCAGCCGCTCGGCGACCCGGGGCAGAGCGACGCCGGCACCCCGTCGTGGAAGGACAAGTTCCTGGCCTCGAGCCTCGACGCGGTCACCTTCAACAAGCAGATCTATGGGATGCCCATCCTGGGCACCCAGCCGGTGTTCTTCTTCTACAACAAGGCGGTGTTCAGCGCCGCGGGGCTCAGCTTCCCCACGACCTGGACCGACCTCCTGAGTGACGTCCAGGTGTTCAACTCGAAGGGCATCACCCCCATCGCCCTCGGCAACGCGGACCAGTGGGAGGGCCTGATGTACCTGGAGTACCTGACCGACCGCATCGGTGGGCCCCAGGCTTTCCTCAACGTCCAGGACAACAAGGCGAACGCCTGGTCCGGGTCGGCGGTGCAGCAGGCGCTGACGGACATCCAGACCCTGGCCAAGGACAAAGCCTTCAACACCGGCTATGACTCGGTCACATACACCAACGGGTCGACTGACGCCCTGGTCTACCAGGGCAAGGCCGCGATGCAGCTGATGGGTGACTGGGACCTGGGCGGGATCCAGTCCGACGATGCCTCGATCATCAGCAGTAACGGCATCGGAATCGGCGACTTCCCGACCGTCCCCGGGGGCACGGGCAATTCTGCCGACCTCGAGGGCAACACCACCAGCTACTCGGGCATGGCAGCCCACATCAGCGCGGCGCAGAAGTACGTGGCCGAGCAGTTCCTGCAGTACTTCTACAGCCAGACCTACGCCATAGCAGAGATCGGTGACGGCCAGGTGCCGGTCATCAGCGGTACGTCCAGCCTGCTGACGTCGTCCAGCCTGGGCACGTACCTGAAGCCCGTCTACCAGGACGTGGTGAATGCGCCCTACTTCCAGTACTCCTGGGACCAGGCACTGGGGCCGACCAAGGCAACCCCCATGCTCGACAACCTCGCCAACGTCTTCGAGTTAACGGAGACGCCAACGCAGTTCGCCGCGGCGATGAACCCGTATCAGACGTAGCCAGCCCTCCAGCCGGCCGGCGAAGGGCCCCGGTCCAGCCTGAGGTGAAAGCCTCCGGGAGGGACCCTTCGCCAGCCACCGGCGCCGCTAACCTGAACAGAACCCACCTGTGAGACGTTCATGAGCGTGTCCAGCACCATCACCCCCGGCGCCCAGTTGCCGATCGCCGGGCCCGCACCGCGGTCCGGCGGAGGGCAGCGGCTGCGCGCTGACCTCGCCGGCCTGTCCCCGACACTGGTCCTCTATGGGGCTTTCATCGTCCTGCCCATGGTGTTCGCCCTCTTCCTCAGCTTCACGAGCTGGGACGTGGTCGGCCAGCTCACCTGGGTGGGGCTGTCCAACTGGTCGAGGTTCATCACCGACCCGATGGCACACAACTCCCTGGTCGTGACCTTGGAGCTGGCGGGCCTCTCGTGGGTGATACAGACCCCCCTGGCCATGGCCCTGGGCATCTTCGTCGCCGGGAAGCAGCGCTACCGGGCCGTCTACGCCGCCATCTACATCCTTCCCCTGCTGATGTCGACGGCGGGGCTGGCCCTCATGTGGCAGGGGGTGCTCGCACCCACCTTCGGGGGCCTCGCTGGACTGGGGAACAGCCTCCATCTCCAAGTCCTGAACCAGAATTGGCTGGGCGACCCGAGGTTCACCTTCTTCGTGATCGTCGGTCTCATCACGTGGCAGTTCGTCCCCTTCCACACCCTCATCTATCAGGCGGGCCGGCGGGCAATCCCGCCCGAGCTGTATGAGGCGGCCAAGATCGACGGGGCCAGCCCGGTGCAGACGTTCCTCCACGTGACGCTGCCCCAGCTGCGCTACACCATCGTCACCTCCTCCACGCTCATCATCGTGGGCTCGCTCACCTACTTCGACATCATCTACATCCTCACCCTCGGCGGCCCCCACAACACCACGGAGGTGCTGGCGATGGACATGTACAACGCCGGCTTCGTGCAGACCGAGTTCGGCTACGCAAGCGTCCTGGGGGTCGTGCTCGGTGCCCTGGGGATCGCTGTCGCCCTCACCCTGGTGCGCCTCACCGGCTTCGGAGGGATGCAAAGCGGCCAGGAGGGAATCTCGTGAGCTCGGCCGAGGTCCTTCCCGCGGCCCATGGCGACGGCGAGCGCCAGCGCAGGGCAGCCTGGCTGCGCTCGCTCAGGCGGTCGCTGCGCCCGACCAGGGTGGTCGCCTTCGTTCTCGGGACGCTGTGGCTCTGCGTGGTGCTGTTCCCCATCTACTACATGGTCCTGACCAGTTTCCGCTCCCAGAGCCAGTACCTGACCGCCAATCCCTGGCTGCCCACCGGTGGCCTCTCGCTGGCCTCGTGGGCGAGCGTCTTCTCGAGTACCGGACTGTTGACGGACTTCGTCAACAGCCTCCTCTACACAGCGGGGACGATCGTCCTCGTCGTGGTGCTGTCGCTGCTGGCGGCATTCCGCATCGTGCGCCACTCCACCCGGATGGCTCCGATCTCGTTCCGCGTCATCCTCTTCGGTCTGGCCGTGCCCATCCAGGCCGTGCTCATCCCCATCTACGTGATCATGGCCAAGCTTCAGCTCTACGACACCCTGATCGGGCTGGTGCTGGTGACGTCGGCGGCGCAGATGGCGGTGGCGGTGCTGCTCACCGTCAACTACGTGCGCTTGATCCCTGCTGAGCTGTTCGACGCCATGGCGGTCGACGGGGCCAGCGAGCGCACCGTGTTCCTCCAGCTGGTGTGGCCCATGGCCCGCCCCGTGGTGGGCGTGGTGAGCATCTTCGCCGGTCTCGGGGCCTGGAACAATTTCATCCTCCCCCTCATCCTCACCCAGTCCGCAAGCACGACCGTCCTGCCCCTTGGCCTCTTCCAGATCTCCACCACCAACGCTGGCTTCGGCGTCAACGTTCCCATCGTGATGGCGGCGGTCATCTTCTCCGTGCTGCCCTTGCTGCTCCTGTACCTGGTTTTGCGACGCCAGTTCGTCAAGGGGATCGGTGGCTTTGCTCTGCAATAACCCCAGCGCAGACCGAGGCTGCGCCGCGCCACCCTCTCTTGGAGGTTAACACCCGCCAGTGACCACTCCTGCGTACTCCGACCCGTCCAGATCCGTGGACGACCGGGCGGACGACCTCCTCCGGCGCATGAGCATCGACGAGAAGCTGGCTCAGCTGGGCGCCGTGCGCTTTCCCGACCTGATCCCGGGCGAGCGCTTCGACAGGGAGACCGCCCTCCGCGTGATCCCCCACGGGATCGGCCAGATGACACGCATCGGCGCCACGACCGGCCTGAAGCCGGAGCAGAGCGCGGAGCTGGTCAACGAGATACAGCGGGCGGTCGTGGAGGGCACCCGCCTGGGCATCCCGCTGGTCGTCCATGAGGAGTCCCTGGCCGGCTACTGCGCCCGGGGGGCGACCGTCTTTCCCCAGGCCCTCGGCCTCGCCTGCAGTTGGGACCCAGCCCTGGTCGAAGCGGTCGCGGGGGCCGTGCGCCGCCAGTTGCTCGCCGTCGGGGCGCGCCACAGCCTGGCCCCGGTGCTGGACATCGCCCGAGACCCGCGATGGGGACGGTTGGAGGAGACCTACGGGGAGGACCCCGTCCTGGTGGGCACCCTGGGAGCGGCCTACGTGCGGGGCATGCAGACCGGCGACCTGGCCCGCGGGGTCCTGGCCACGGGCAAGCACTTCCTTGCCCACGGGCTCTCGGAGGGAGGGCGCAACCACGCCCCGGTGCAGGTCGGGCCGCGAGAGCTGCGCGAGGTGTACGCGGAGCCGTTCGCAGCGGCCATCCGGGAGGCGGGCCTGGCCACGGTCATGAGCTCGTACAGCTGCGTCGACGGACTGCCTGGCAGTGGGTCCGCGGAGCTGCTCACCGACCTGCTGCGCGGGGAGTTGGGCTTCGACGGGATGGTGGTGGCCGACTACTTCGCCGTGTCGCTGCTCGCCAGCTACCACAGGGTGGCCGCCGACCGTTCCGGAGCCGCGATCAAGGCGATCACCGCCGGTCTGGACCTGGAGCTGCCCGCCCTCGACTGCTTCGGCGAGCCGCTGAAGGCGGCGCTTGCCGCTGGGCGGGTGCCCGTGTCCGCGGTGGATGCCGCCGTCCGCCGGGTGCTCATCGGCAAGCTGCGCCTGGGCCTGTTCGAGTCGCCGTATGTCGACCCCAGCGGGGTCACGGCGGTGTTCGAGGATCCAGCCAACGTGTCGCTGGCCCGGGCCGCCGCCACCAAGGCCGTCGTCCTCCTGACCAACGACGGCGTGCTGCCGCTCTCCCGGTCCATCCGCAAGCTGGCGGTGATCGGCCCGGCCGCCGACGACCGCCGGCTGCTCCAGGGCGACTACCACTACCCAGCACATCAGGGGGTGCTCCTCGACCCCGCGGGCGCCTTCGCGGGCGGGGGGCCGCCGGGCGATCCTTCGGCCCTGGGGGATGGCTCTCCCAAGGGACACAACTCGGCTGCCGAGCCGGGTGCCGAGGTCCGGCCCGTCCTCGAAGGCGAGCCAGAGCCGACCGGCGGGTTCTCCGGCCTCATGCAGCTTCCCAGCGGGAAGGGCGCGTTGAAGCCCGGCCCCTACTACACCGACCACGTCACGCCGCTGCGGGGTCTCCGCGACGCCCTCGGCCCGGCCGTCGCGATCGTGCATGAGAGGGGGTGCGACCTGACCGGCGACGACCGCAGCGGCTTCCCTGCCGCGGTGGTGGCGGCGGCCGCGGCCGATGTCGCCGTCCTATTTCTGGGCGGCCGGTCTGGACTCGACCGGGAGTCCACCGTCGGCGAGGCCCGCGACGCCACCGACCTCCGCCTGACCGGCCTGCAGGAGGAGCTCGCCGTGGCGGTGGCCGCCACCGGTACGCCCACCGTCGTGGTCGTGATGAGCGGCCGGGCGCACGTGCTGACGGGGGTGGTGGATGCTGCGTCCGCGCTCGTCGCCGCCTGGCCTCTGGGGCAGCAGGGTGGCAACGCCCTGGCCGATGTCCTGACCGGGAGAGCCGAGCCGGGAGGCAGGCTGCCCCTCAGCCTCCCCCGGGCCACGGGCCAGGTTCCCATCTACCACAGCCAGCGCTCTGGCGGCGTCCGCTCGATGTTCTACGGCGACTACACCGACTGCTCCCACTCGCCCCTCTTCTGCTTCGGTCACGGGCTGGGATACACCACGTTCGATCAGTCGGAGCTCACCGTCACCGCCACCGACACGCTCTCGCCGATATCCGTGGAGCTGACGGTGACCAACACCGGCGCCCGAGCCGGCGAGGAAGTGGTCCAGCTCTACGCGTCGGACCTCGTGGCCTCGGTGGCTCGTCCGGAGCTGTCGCTCATCGGATTCGTTCGGGTGGCCCTGGGCACGGGGCAGCGCCGCCGTGTCCGCTTCGAGGTCCACCCGAGCCGGTTGGCCTTCTTCGATGAGGGCATGCGCTTCGTCGTCGAACCGGGCCAGTTCCGTTTCTCGGTCGGAGCCTCGGCAGGTGACCTCCGCCAGCAGTGCGTGATCGAGCTGGCGGGCGGCGTGGCCGAGTACTCGCAGCGAGGTGTGGTGGCGGTGCGGGCCTCGGTGGGGGAGGCGACGGCGGCCGAGGCGCAACCGCCGAGGTGAAAGGGAGCCTCAGCCCCTGAGCGCCATCAGCTGGGCGTCCGCCACTCCGGCGCGGCCGTCGTGATCAGGCTCAAGCCATCCGCGATGGGCACGATGAGCGACCCGGTGCGCGGATCGGCGAGCACGTGGTCGTTGAACTCGCGGGCCAGGGCGGTCCGCCGGTCCGGCTCTCCCAGCCCGAACACCGTCCCATGCCGGAGCACGTTGTCGACGGCGATCAGCCCGCCCGCGGCCATCCGCGGCACCAGGGCCTCGTAGTAGGCGATGTACTCGCTCTTCTCGGCGTCGATGAAGGCGAAGTCGAAGAGCGGCCCCATGGGGAGATGGGCGAGCGTCTCCAGCGCCGGGCCCAGGCGCAGCTCGATGCGGTCGGCCAGCCCCGCGCGCTCCCAGTAGCGGCGCGCCACCGAGGTCCACTCCTCGCTCACGTCGCAGCAGAGCAGCCGTCCCCCGGGTGGCAGCCCCTGGGCGATGCAGAGGGATGAATAGCCGGTGAACGTCCCCACCTCGATCGCCCGCCCGGCCCCGCAGAGCCGGACCAGCATGCGGAGGAACGCGCCCTCGTCGGGGCTGATCGGCATGTCCAGCTCGCCCCACGACCGCTCCGTCTCCGCGGCGAGCTCCGCCAGCAGCGGGTCCGCCGGTTGGGCGTGGGCGACCAGGTACTCGCTGAGGCGCGGGTCAAGGAACGCGGAGGCACGGGCCATGTCGCGATAAAGGTAGCAGCCCGGCGCCGCGACACTGGACAATCGGTGGACCGATGACCGAGACCCCCACCGGGCCGATCCCCGAGCAGGCCCGTCGCCGCGCCGGCGAGCTGAGGAGGGAGCTGGAGCACCACGCCCACCTCTACTACGTCGCCGACCGCCCCGAGATCACCGATGCCGAGTACGACCGGCTCTTCCGCGAGCTGGTCGACCTGGAGGCGCGCTACCCGGAGCTGCAGACGGCGGATTCGCCCACCCAGCGGGTGGGCGGCGCCCCCGCGGAGGCCTTCTCCAAGTACCGGCACCGCACCCCGATGCTCTCCCTCGGCAACGCCTTCTCCCTGGAGGAGGTCGAGGCGTTCCGGCGGCGCATTCAGCGAATCGTGCCCGACGTGGGCCGCTTCGTCTGCGAGCTGAAGATCGACGGGCTGGCCATGTCGCTCACCTACCGCGACGGCGAGCTGGTCACCGGGGCGACGAGGGGCGACGGCGTCGAGGGCGAAGACGTCACCGCCAACGTGCGCACCATCCGCTCCATCCCGGTCCGTCTCCGCAGCGTTCCCGAGGGGCTGCCCCGCGAGTTCGAGGTGCGCGGCGAGGTGTACATGCCCAAGCCCAGCTTCGCGGCCCTCAACCAGCAGCTGGAGGAGGACGGCAAGCAGAACTACGCCAACCCGCGCAACGCCGCGGCGGGGGCGGTGCGCCAGTTGAACCCCACGGTGACCGCGAGCAGGGGTCTGCAGACCTTCATGTATCAATTGGACCCCCCCGGTCCCGCCCGCTCCCAGACCGAGGTCCTGGCCCTGCTCGGAGAGATGGGCTTCCGCGTCAATCCCCATTGGCAGGCGGTGGAGGGCGAGGGGATCGCCGCCTACCTGGAGCGCTGGCAGGACGCCCGCCACGACCTCGACTACGGCACCGATGGCGTGGTCATCAAGGTCGATGCGCGGGAGATCCAGGCCGAGCTGGGGGCGGTGTCGCGGTCACCCCGCTGGGCCATCGCGTACAAGTTCCCGCCCGAGGAGCGGGAGACCCGGGTGCAGGACATCCTGGTCAACGTCGGGCGCACCGGGGCCTGCACGCCGGTCGCGTTGCTCGAGCCAGTGCTGATCGCCGGCTCGACGGTGCAGCGCTGCACCCTGCACAACGAGGACGAGGTGGCGCGCAAGGACGTTCGCGCCGGCGACACCGTGGTCGTCCACAAGGCCGGCGACGTCATCCCCGAGATCGTCCGGGTGGTGCTGGACAAGCGTCCCGCGGACGCCGCGCCCTGGGTGCCTCCGGCCGCCTGCCCCGTGTGTTTCTCCGAGCTCGTCCGCGAGGACGGGGAGGTGGCCCGCCGCTGTGTCAATCCGCTCTGTCCCGCGCAGCGCTGGGAGCGGCTCATCCACTTCGCCGGCCGCTCGTCCCTGGACATCGAGGGGATGGGCCCGATGGTCATCGCCGCCCTGATCGAAGCCGGCCACGTGGAGGACGCCGCCGACCTCTTCCGGCTGACCCGGGAGCAGGTGCTGCAGCTGGACCGCTTCGCCGGCCGCTCCGCCGACAACCTGATCGCGAGCATCGCCGCCCGCCGGCGGGTGCCGCTGCACCGGCTGCTCAACGCCCTCGGCGTGCCCCATGTCGGGGAGCACACGGCCCTTGTCCTCGCCGACCACTTCCGCTCGCTGGAGCGGCTCGCGGCCGCGACCGAGGAGGAGCTGCTGGAGGTCGAGGGCATCGGCCCCACCATGGCCGCGGCTGTCGCCCGCTGGTTCCACGGTGAGGACGGCCGGAGATTGCTGGCCAAGCTCGCCGAGGTCGGGGTCGAGGCGGAGACCGCGCCGGTGGTGGGGGAGGGGCCGTGGACCGGCCAGAGCTGGGTGCTCACCGGGTCGCTCATGGCGATGCCCCGCCCCGACGCCGAGGAGCGCATCCGCCGGCTGGGCGGCAACCCCGCCTCGAGCGTCAGCCGCAAGACCCACACCGTGGTTGCGGGACCCGGCGCCGGCTCCAAGCTGGAGAAGGCGCAGCGGCTCGGGGTCCGGGTGATCGACGAGGCGGCGTTCCTGGAGGAGCTGGCGGCTGCGGAGAGTGCGCCCTCCTGAGCTCCGGGTCGAGTGCGTTCTTGCTGCGGTTGTTGCGGCCCCTCCCCCAGATTGAGCCTAACCCGGCGCCACTGGTTCGGAGGGCTGCGGGTCGAGTGAAGGAAGCCTCAAATGGCTGATATGGAGAACCTCGCATGATCGTCCTCGGCATAATCCTGATGATCATCGGCTTCATTGCGGGTATTGCGCCGCTGTGGACCATCGGACTGATCTTGCTCATCATTGGGGCTGTCCTCTCGATCCTGGGCAGCGCCGGGCGCCCGATCGGAGGCCGTAAGTACTGGTACTGAGCCAGGAAGCTGTGGGCAGCGCGAAGGTCGGTCCCTTGATGACAAGTCGACGTAGATAGAGCAAGGCCGGTACCCAACCAGTTGAGGAGAAACCATGGGCAGTGCGGACGAAGCCAAGGGCAGAGTCAAGGAGGCTCTGGGCGACCTCACCGATGACGACAAGCTCAGGAAGGAAGGCACGATCGACCGGGCAAAGGGCCAGGTCAAGGACGTGGTCGATAAGGCTGCGGATCGAGCCGCGGACAAGGATTAGGGACAATCGCCCAAGGCAGCGCGTGGGGTCCTCAATCGAGGCTGGCCGCTACCCTCCGCCCGGGGACGCCCCGGGTGGCCGCGGAGGGGGCGGGCTCGGGTGGCGGCTGACTACGGGCGGAAGGCGATCGAGACCGGCTTGCCGCTCAGCGATATCGCAGTGCCGGCCGCGTCCGTGCCGACGTTCAGCACCACCACTCCCTGACGCGGCGAGGTGCCGGAGGTGTAGCCGAGCAGCGCCCTGGTCCCGTCCGGGCTGAACGCGGCGGTGGTGTAGCTGGCGTTGGAGGTCGTCCAGAGGTCGGTGCCCGCTGGCAGCGAGACCCGGCCCACCCCGGTTGCCCCGAGCACGCAGGCGCTGCCGCCGTCCGGAGCGATGGCGAGCGCCGCGGGCGTGCCCCCGGGAACGGAGACCGCCGCACCGACCACGTCCTGGGCGGGATTCGCCGCCAGGGTGATCGGGGTGAGGGTGCCGGCACCGGTGCCCCCGAGAACGTAGGCGGTGGCGCCGCTCGAAGTGATGGTGATGGCCATCGGGTCCACCCCCACCGAGAGGGCGGCTCCCGCCGTGTCGCTCGCGAGCGAGATGGGCGTGATCGTGCTGTCGCCGGCGTTGACGACGTAGGCGGTGCCGCCGTTCGGCGCGACGGCGATGGCGACCGGGTAGGCTCCCACCGGGATGGGTGCACCGACGCTGCCGCTGGCGAGGGTGATCGGGATCACCGAGCCGGTGTCGTAGCCGGTGGGATTGGCAACCGCGAGAAGGGTGGCCCCGTTCGGGGTGATCGCGAGCGCGGTGAGGGTGGCATCGTTCGCCACCTGGTTGGGCGTCCCGACCGTGCCCGTCTCCAGGTTGACCGCCGTCACCGTGGCCGCGTCCCCATCGGCCACGTACGCGTAGCGGCCGTCGGGGCTGACGGCGACGGAGGTCGGGTCGGGGTCGATCCGCATTGGCGCCTCCGCCGTGCCGGTGGTCACGTCGAGGGGGACGAGCTCACCGTCGCTCATGGCCACGTACGCCATCACGTCGGACGCCGGCGGGGTTGGCGTGGGGGCCGGTGTGGGAGTGGGTGACGCCGGCGTGGCGGTCGGCGTTGCCGTCGCGCTGACCGTGGCGGTCGGGGTCGTCCGCGGGGAGGGGGTCGGGCTGGCGGCCGGGGTCGCTCTGGCACCGCCGCAGGCGCTGAGAAACAATGCCCCGATGACGGCGAGGGCGGCGGTCAGGTGCAGGCGATCACGCCGACCCCGGGGTGCCCGGGGCGCGAGGGTATCGGTGACGTCTGCCATCGCTGCTCCCACGGGTCGGGGGAATGGGTGGTCACCCATCTCCCCGCGCGGCCGGCGCCTCCTCACCTACGGACGGATGGCGATCGCGGTCGGCTCACCGCCGAGGATTATCGGGGCGCCGGCCGTGCTCGCGCTGAGCTTGACGGGGAGCACCCCGTGCGTGCCTCCCGTCCCGTCGAAGAAGCCGAGCAGGGCGGTGGTGCCGTCCGGCGTGATGGCCACAGCGGTGAAGCTGCCGGAGATCGTCGCCCCGAGCTGGGCCCCGCTCGGGAGCGAGATCAGCCTGGCCCCGGTCCCGCCCACCACCACGGCGCGGCTGCCGTCGGGGGCGATGGCGATGGCCTCGGCCTCGCCGCTCACCGCCGAGATCGCGCTGCCGACCACGTCCTGCACAGGGTTCGCCGACAGCGTGATCGGGATGACGGCGCCGGTGTCCAGGTCGTCCATCACGTAGGCGGCGTGCCCGTCCGGGGTGATCGCCATGTCGACGGGGTTGCCACCGACAAGGAGCTGCGGATAGACGGTGCCGGTCGCGAGCGCGATCGGCGTGATCGTGCCGTCGCCGCTGTCCACCACATAGGCGGTGGAGCCGTCGGGGGTGATGCCGATGGCGACGGGGACGGCGCCCACCACGATCCCCGGCTCCAGTGTGCGCGTGGCGAGATCGATCGGTACCACCACCCCGTAGGCCTGGGCGGTGGGAACGACGGCCACATAGGCGATGGCACCGCTCGGGCTGATGGCGATCGAGGAGATCCCGCCATCTTTCGCGATGGGGATCGCCGCCCCGGCGACGCCGGTGGTGAGGTCGATGGGCGTGACCGTCGCGGCGAAGGCGTCGGCCACGTAGGCGGTGCGCCCGTCGGGGGTGATCGCGATCGCCTCCGGCCGGAGGTCGGCCGGGATCGGCGCCTCCGCCCTGCCCGCGGTCACGTCGACCGGGACGACGTTGCCGTCCATGGTGGCGGCGTAGGCCATCAGGTCGGTGGCGGGCGGGGTGGGCGTCGGAGCGGCGGGTGTCGCGGACGCCGCTCCCGAGGGGTGCGCAGACGTCCCGGCCGGGGCTGACGGGGAACCGGTGCCGCTCTTCAGGGGTGCCCCCGCGGCCCCACAGCCGCTCATCACCAGGACGAGTCCCATCCCGACCACGGCCGTCGCCGTCCGGTGGTGACCCCCAACCCTCCGTGCTGCTCTCCGGATGACGCTGCCTCCCTGCATGGTCCCGACGACTGTACCGGGTGCCCGATCCTCCGGGCACGCCCCCATCTCGGCGTCCGGGGGAGCCTCGACGTCCGGGCCCACCCTCCCCGTGCCCGCTCCGGC
>PLAX01000195.1 GCA_003135255.1 Candidatus Dormiibacterota bacterium
TAGATGTAGAAGGGGATCATCGGCTCGCCGAAGGTCGAGTAGGCGGTGCCGGCGGCGGTGAAGGAGCCCATCGAGCCCGACTCGGTGATGCCCTCCTCGAGCATCTGCCCGTCCTTCGCCTCGCTGTAGCTGAGCACCATCTCGGCGTCGACAGGCTCGTACTGCTGGCCGTGGGCCGCGTAGATCTTGACCTCCCGGAAGAGCCCGTCCATGCCGAAGGTGCGCGCCTCGTCGGGGATGATGGGGACGATCCGCCGGCCGATGTTCTTGTCGCGGAGGAGGTTGCGAAGGATGGCGGTGAAGGCGGCGGTGGTGGACGCAGCCCGGTCCCCTGACCCCTTGAACGAGTCGTCCCAGGCGCCATCGTCCGGAGGGTCCAGCTTCTTGGAGATCACGTTCCGCCGCGGCACCGGCCCGCCCAGGGCGAGCCGCCGGCTCATCAGGTACTCGACCTCGGGTGACTTGGGCCCGGGGTGGTAGTAGGGGGGCAGGCCCTCGGAGAGCTGCTTGTCGGTGATGGGCAGCTGGATGCGGTCGCGGAACGCCCGCAGCTCGGTCTCGGTGAACTTCTTGAGCTGGTGGGTGGCGTTGCGCCCCTCGAACTGCTGGCCGAGGGTCCAGCCNNCGTCGTCAGAGAGATGAGCCACCAGCTTGCGGAGCCGCGGGTCGGGACCGAAGAAGTGCTCGCGGATGTACGCGCCGGACTCGACGGCGTACTTCTGGAACTGCCCGTCGTTGGTGGTGTTCATCTGATTGACCAGGACGCCGTCGGCGTCCTGGGCGAGCAGCGGGTCCCACTCCCTGCCCCAGATGACCTTGATGACGTTCCAGCCGGCGCCGCGGAAGATCGACTCCAGCTCCTGGATGACCTTGCTGTTGCCCCGGACCGGACCGTCGAGGCGCTGCAGGTTGCAGGAGATCACGAAGGTGAGGTTGTCGAGCCCATCGCGCGCGGCCAGGGAGAGGGCGCCGATCGCCTCCGGCTCGTCGCATTCGCCGTCCCCGAGGAAGGCCCAGACGCGCGACTCCGAGGTGTCGACCAGCTGACGGTTGTAGAGGTAGCGATTGAATCGTGCTTGGTAGATCGCGTTGAGGGGCCCGATGCCCATGGAGACCGTCGGGAACTCCCAGAACTCGGGAAGCAGCCGCGGGTGCGGATACGAGCTGAGGCCGCGTCCCGCCGTCTCGCGGCGGAAGTGATCGAGCTGGTCCTTGCTGAGCCGGCCCTCGAGGAAGGCACGGGAGTAGATGCCCGGGGCGGCGTGCCCCTGATAGAAGACCTGGTCGCCCGGCCTGCCGTCGTCCTTGCCCCGGAAGAAATGGTTGAAGCCGACCTCGTAGAGGGACGCCGACGAGGCGTAGGTCGAGAGGTGGCCACCGATGCCGTCGAACTTCTTGTTGGCCCGCGCCACCATGACCGCCGCGTTCCAGCGGACGATCCTGCGGATGCGGCGCTCCATCTCCTCGTCGCCGGGGAACCAGGGCTCCTCCTCGGGAGGGATGGTGTTGATGAAGGCCGTCTGGACCATCGCCGGGATGCCCACCTGAAGGCGCTTGGCCCGGGCCAGCAGCTTGCCGATGACGTACCGGGCCCGGCTCGCGCCCTCGGTGGCGACCAGGTTGTCGAGTGATTCCAGCCACTCCGCGGTCTCGTCGGGATCGGCGTCGGGGAGTTGCTGGAGAAAGGCGTCGAAGGTCATAGGTCCTCGCTGGAAGGGGGCTTCTCGACCACCCCCTCCCAGAGACTACTCGACTTGGCGTCGAGCAGGACGCCGCCCCGTCAGGAGCGCGCAGACCGCGTCTTGACGTGGACGTGCGGCCGTCCCGGGTTGGCCTCGAAGCCCATCCCGCGCGCCCGCGCCGCCCGTGCCGTCTTCCCCGCCTTGTGGAGCAGCTCGACCGCAGACTCCGAGGCACCGGAGTTGACCGCGATGCCGACGTGGGCCTGGAGCGAGACCGGGACATCGCTCTCGAGGACAAATGGCGTGCTCAGCGCGCCCAGCAGCCGCTCGGCGACGAGGGCGGCGTCCGCCGCGCTGTCGAGGTCGTCGAGCAGGGCACCCAGGTGGTCCTCGCGGAGGCGGGCGAGGCTGTCGGCCGAGCGGACCAGACGCTGGAGCCGCTTGGCGACCTGCACCATGAGCCGGTCGGCGGCATCACCCCCCATCTCCTCCTTGACGGCCGTGATGGATCCGGCCAGGTCGATGACCATGACCGCGACCGGGTGGACGTGCCGCGCCCGCCGGTGGAGGGCCTGCTCCACGCGATCGTGAAAGAGCATCCGGCTCGGGAGGTTGGTGAGGGGATCGCGGAAGGAGGTGGCTGCGAAGATGTTCGGATCGTCCTGGCCGGGGGTGACACCGCTGATCAGCTGCCCGTACTCGAGGCGGGCCAGGGCAAGGGCGGTATGGGATGCGAGCTCCGCGATGGCGCTTGCCTGGGCCGCGGGGAGGGGCACGGCGCTGAGCACCGCCAGCTCCCCGAGGAGGGTGCCGCCGGCCCGGAGCGGGATCCGCAGGATGGCCTCCTCGTCGGTGTCCTGGGCGAGGATCAGGTGCCAGCCGCCGGGGCCCGAGGAGGCGACCCGGACCGGGCTGCCCGGCGCCAGCGTGGCCGCCGCGGTGCGGACGGCAGCGGCCACCTCCCCCTCGCTGGCCGAGCGCACCAGCTGGAGCGCCGCCTCGGAGAGCGCGTCGGCCCACTCCGCCCCCCTCTCGGGGACGTGGTCCACGTCGGAGGTGTCGACCACGGTGAGCGGGACACGCCGGTTCAGCGAGGTGGCCTCACGTTTCATTCCCGTAGGCTAAACGCACTACACCGGTCAGACGCATCGACATCATTCTCCTGTCATGGGTCGTGGTCGCTCTTCGAACAGTCCGTGAAGAGGACGCGGTAATCCGAACCGAAGTGTCACGGGCCTGCCCCACCCGGCACGCTGCCGCTGGGCTGCCTTCGCCCNNGCCGACATCGAGGCGGCTGCCGGCGACCTTGCCGAGCGTCTACCGGCGCCGCTCGCCCCCTTCGCCCAGATCGCCTACAACTACCTGTGGTCCTGGGATCCGGATGCCGAGGACCTCTTCCAGACCATCGATCCTCAGCGCTGGGAGCTCTGCAACGGCAATCCGATCCGCCTTCTCACCGAGACCTCCTCGAAGGCGCTGCAGCGGGCGGTCGACGATGCCCTGCTGATCGGCCGCGCCGAGGCGATGCTGAGCCGTCTCACCGCCGAGCGGGCGCGTCCGCCGATGACAAGCCGGGCGTCCGAAAGGCGTCCTGTCGCCTTCCTCTGCGCCGAGTTCGGTATCCACCGCTCGCTGCCCATCTACGCCGGGGGGCTGGGTGTGCTGGCCGGGGACATCCTCAAGGAGGCCTCCGACCTGGCCCTCCCGATGGTCGGGGTCGGCCTCCTCTATCGTGAGGGGTACTTTCTCCAGCGCACCGACGCGAGCGGGTACCAGCACGAGTACTGGCGGCCGGTCGATCCCGAGCGTCTCCCCGCCGCCCTGGTGCTCGGGCCGGACGGGGCCCCGCTCACCGTCCCCGTGCCCCTCCGCGGCCGCGAGGTGGTGGTCCAGGTCTGGCGCGTGGAGGTCGGCCGGACCCCGCTCTACCTCCTCGACGCCGAACGGCCCGAGAACGGCCGGGTCGACCGCTGGATCACCGGCCGCCTGTACGTCGCCGACCGGGCGATCCGGCTCGCCCAGTACGCGCTGCTCGGGATCGGGTCGGTGCGGGCTCTGCGAGCGATGGGGATCGACCCCTGCATCGTCCACCTCAACGAGGGGCACGGTGGTCTCGCCCCCCTGGAGCTGGCCCGCACCGAGATGCTCGCCGGGCACGACCGCTCGACCGCCTTCGCGCTGGCTCGTGAGAGGACCGTCTTCACCACCCACACCCCGGTGGCCGCGGGCAACGAGGGGTACGACGTCTCAGAGATCCAATCAGTCCTCGGCGACTATCCCTCCCAGGTCGGGCTCGACGACGCCGGCTTCCTCCAGCTGGGGCGGACGCAACCGGACAACCCCCACGAGCCCTTCGTGATGACCCCACTCGGGATCAAGATGAGCCGGTTCGCCAACGGGGTCAGCCGGCGCCATGGCGAGGTGGCGCGCCAGATGTGGCAGCCGCTCTTCCCCGAGCGACCCGCCGAGACCGTCCCCATCAGCCACGTCACCAACGGTGTGCATCTCCCCACCTGGATGGGCATTCCGATGCGCCGTCTGCTGGACCGGTACCTCGGCGAGGGGTGGGTCCAGCGCACCTCCGATCCGGCGACGTGGAAGGCGGTCGAGGGGATCCCCGACGAGCAGCTGTGGGAGGTGCGCAACACCCAGCGCGCCGCGCTCGTCGAGATGGCCCGCGACCGGACCATCGCCAATCGTCTCGACCGCAGCGACCCTCGCGAGTCCGTGGAGGCGGCGGAGCGGGGCTTCAGCGAGCACACGCTCACCATCGGCTTCGCCCGGCGGCTGGCGACCTACAAGCGGCTCTACCTGCTGTACATGGACCCCCAGCGGATCCGTGACCTGCTCGACGGCTCGACCCATCCGGTCCAGTTCCTGGTGGCCGGCAAGGCGCATCCGAGCGACGAGGAGGGCAAGCGCTCCCCCCAGGGGCTCTTTGCCCTCAAGAGCGATCCCCTTTCCGCCGAGCGGATCTCCTTCCTGGACAACTACGACCTCGCCATCGCTCTCCAGATGGTCGGCGGCTGCGACCTCTGGATCAATCTGCCCCGACCGCCGCTGGAGGCGAGCGGCACGAGCGGGATGAAGGCCGCCCTGAACGGCGGCCTCAACCTCTCCACGCTGGACGGCTGGTGGGCGGAGGGGTTCGACACCACCAACGGCTGGGGGCTGTCCGGCGACATCGCCTTCGACGCCCACGTCCAAGACCAGCGCGATGCCGCCACCTTCTTCGAGGTCCTCCACAACGAGGTCGTGCCGCTCTTCTACGACCGCGGCGCGGACGGCGTCCCCCACGGCTGGATCGCCATGGTCAAGCGCTCGCTGATGAGCATCGGACCGCAGTTCTCGGCGACGCGGATGCTCCTCGACTACGTCGACGAGGCGTACGACCTCGTCTAGCAGCCACTGATAGGATCGGCGCCCATGGAGGTGCCGCCCATCTCGCTGCCGTCCCCAACCAGGCGGTCCGACCTCCTCGTCGCCGTGACCCTCGGCGTGCTGGCACTCGGCCTCTACACCGCGCTGGCGATCGCGCTCTTCTGGAAGCGCTCGGACACCACCTCAACCCGCTGCTGACCACCTACCTCCACTACCCGAGCGGCGCCAACCTGATGTGGAACACCGGCCACCGCTCGTTGCTCGGCGATTCCAGTGTCTACATCGGCATCCCCCTGCTCGCCCTCACGGTGGTGGCCGTCGCCTGGCTCCGGCGGCGCACCATCGTGGTGGTGGCGGCGGTGACGCTGACCTGCGCCGTCGCCTTCTCACTGGGAGGATTCCTCCACGTCACCGACGGGCACTCAACCACCGTCTGGCTGCCGTGGCGGAGCGTCGACGGCATCCCCTTCTTCAACAACATCCTCCCCATCCGGGTCATGCTCTTCGGCTACCTGGCGCTCGCGCTCCTGATCGCGCTGTTCCTCGACCGGGCGCTCCAGAACCCGCGCGCCGCTGGGCAGTGGGGCACCAACCTGGGTGCCCTGGGCACCGAGATCCGCCGGGTCGGCGACGACGGGCGACCCGTGCCGGCATCGCTCACCGCATCCGACCGCAGCGCGTACGTCGCCGAGCTGCAGGCCCTCGACGTGGGGAGCGTCGTGGTCGGGCCGGAGCGCTACCAATCCCAGGTGGCTGTGCTCTTCGCCGAGCTCCTAGGCAGCCCCGGCCAGCGGGCGGGAGGGGTGGTGGTCTGGTATCGGGTCGATCCGGGCACCCTCCCCGGCGCCTGAGCCGTCGCGCCGGTCGGCGCCGACATCCGGATGGTCGTGCCCGGTCCCCTGCCGAGCGTTGCGGCTCGCGACCGCCCGCTTGAGCAGCAGCGGCTCGAGCGCCGCCGCTTCGACCGCCTCGCCGAAGAGGTTCCCCTGGCCGAGGTCGCAGTGCCCCTGACGGAGCTGGTCCAGCTGGCTGGAGGACTCCACCCCTTCCGCCACCACCTGCAGTCCCATGACGTGGGCCAGGTCGAGGATGGTGTCGACCAGGGTGGTCGTGCCGGTGGCGCTGGACAGCTCCTCGATGGACGACCGGTTGATCTTGAGTTGCTCGAAGGGGAGGCTGCGAAGGTGGTCGAGCGCCGAGTAGCCGGTGCCGAAGTCGTCGAGCGACAGGTGCACCCCGAGATCCTTCAGCTGCGCCAGCACCTCCTTGACGCCGGGCGTCTCGGCGGTGGCCGCGATCTCGGTGATCTCCAGCTCCAACTGATCCGCTGCAAGCCCGGTCGCCCCGAGGATGCGCGCGACGCCGCCCACCAGGTCCCGCGAGGTGAGGTCGTTCCCCCAGAGGTGGACGGCGAGGCGGAGGCTTGGGACGCCGGCATCGTTCCACCTCCGGACCTGCCGGCATGCGCGCTCCAAGATGTACAGCTCCAGCTCCGTGATCACGCCGATCTCCTCGGCCAGGGGAACGAAGACGGCCGGCTCGATCCGGCCTCGGGACGGGTGCTGCCACCGGGCCAGCGCCTCGACCCCGACGATGGCATCGGTGCGGAGATCCACGATCGGCTGGTAGTGGACCCTCACGTCGCCGGCCGTGAGCGCGGCGCGGAGGTCATCGCCGAGCTGCATGCGCTCCAGCTGCCCGGCGCGCATCGCGGGCTCGAAGACCCGGTAGTGGTTCTTGCCGTCGCGCTTGGCGAAGTACATGGCCAGGTCGGCGTCGGTCAGCAGCGTGTTGGCGTTCCCGTCGCGCGATGCGGCCACCCCGAGGCTCGCACTCGGCTGCACCGACCGACCTTCGAGGGCGAGGGGGCGGGCCAGCGCCACCAGGATGCGCTGGGCGGCGACGACCGCCTCGCGCGGCCTCGTATCCTCCAGGAGGATGGCGAATTCGTCGCCGCCGACGCGGGCGACGGTGTCCTCTGGACGCACGGAGGCGACCAGGCGCTGAGCCACCGCGACCAGCAGCGCGTCACCGGCCTGATGGCCAAGGGTGTCGTTGACGCTCTTGAAGTCGTCGAGATCCAGGAAGACGACGCTGTGCGCGCGACCCTGCCCCTCCGACGTCGCGCGTTCCAGGCGCTCCATGAAGAGGGTTCGATTGGCCAGCGAGGTGAGGCCGTCGTAGAGGGCCTGGTGGGTCAGGCGCTCCTCGTATTCGTGGCGCTCGCTGACGTCGTTCAGGTTGGCAACCACTCCGCCCACCGCCGGATCGTCCAGGTGGTTGGTGAGCCTGAGCCAGATGTGCCGCCATTCTCCATCCCGGCGACGCAGCCGCACCTCCACCTCGGAGGTCGTGCCCGCGTCGCCGGTCAAGACCCGCCTCCAGCAGCGGCGCTCCATCTCCTGGTCCTCGGGGTGGATGAGCGTGTCCACCAAGGAGGTGGCCTCGGAGGTTTCGAGGTACCCGGTGCGGAAGGACGGGGTGGAGAAGATCACCTGCCGGTCGGCGTCGAGGACCACGATGCTGTCGCTGGCCTTCTCCACCAGCGCCATCAGCCGCCGCTCGCGCTGGAGGACGGCGTCGCGCTGCTCGAGGAGCTGGTCGGCCATGAGGTTGAAGCCGCGTGCCACCTCGCCGACCTCGTCGTCCTGGTCGATCTCCACGCGATGAGCGAGGTCACCGCCCGCGAGGCGATGGGATGCCTCGCGCAGGAGGGAGAGGGGCGGGACGATCGAGCGGGTCAGACGGCGGGAGGTCCAGAGCGCGCTCACCACGCCCACGACGAGCGCGGCCAGGATGGCGGCTTCCCAGGCCGTCTGGGCGTCCTGCTGTGCCTGCTGGGCCGAGGCAACCTCGGCGCGGCTGGACTGGAGCGCGCTCCCGAGCTGTGAGGAGACGCCCGACATGGTGGAGCTGAAGAAGAAGGCGAGCGAGCCGGTGTCGAGTGCGGTGCTGAGGGTGGGTGCCAGCGTTTCGACCTCTTTCCGGCCGAGGCTGGATCCGGTCCATGCCCGCTCGGCGCCGGCCAGCTCCGCGCGCTCACTGGCGTTGAGCATCGGCAGCGAGGCCACGCGCTCCAGGTCGCTCGTCACCGCCTTCTCGCCCGCGCTCATGGCGGTGAGCTCATCGTCCCGCCCCGTGGCAATGAAGCCCAACCCGTCCAGCGCGACGCCCTGGACCTGCACCTGCAGCGCCTCGATCTCGGCCGAATCGTCGCTCTGTGCCGACAGCGCCGAGCTCGCACGGGCGCTGACCATGGCTCCCACGGCGCCCACCACCCCCGCTCCGACGAGGGGGACGACGAGCAGGAGGGTGGCGACGCGGAACCGCGTCCGGAGGGGCCGCGGGAGACGCAGGAGCGCAGACAAACCCATGGTGAGATCAACGATGGGGCCTGGGGCGGCGAACGCCGTGAACGATCTGAGTCATATCGATGACCCTCAATCGGGGCTCTGGAAGCGTTTGCCACGATCCGTGCCCATCGACCACGGCCTCGCGCCCGGTCAGCGGAGGGGTGTGGCAACCTCCAAGAGCCGGCGGACCCCGTCTCCCGGGCCCTCCGGATCGCGGAAGACCGAGGTGCCCGCGACCAGCACGGTGGCCCCGGCGCCGGCGCAGAGGGCGGCGTTGCCGGTGTCCACGCCCCCGTCCACCTCCAGCTCGACGTCCACCCCCTGGGCGTCGATCTCGCGGCGCAGCGCGGCGACCTTGGCCAGGGCGCGGGGGATCAGGGATTGTCCGCCGAAGCCGGGGTCCACGCTCATCACCAGGGCCAGGTCCATGACGTCCAGGACGTCGTAGAGGCTCTGCGCCGGAGTGCTCACGTTGATCGCCCCGCCGGCTCGGCAGCCGAGCGCCCGGATGTTCACCAGCGTCCGGTGGAGGTGGGGGCACGCCTCCCAGTGCACGGTCATGGCATCGGCGCCGGCCTCGGCGAAGGTGCGCAGGTGGCGGTCGGGCTCGTGGACCATCAGGTGGACCTCGAAGGGGAGGTCGGTCTCCCCCCGGAGCGCCCGCAGGGTGTCGGTCCCGAAGGTGAAGTTGGGCACGAAGGCGCCGTCCATGACGTCGATGTGAAGGCGGTCGGCGCCGGCCCCCTCCAGGGCGAGCACCGCCTCCGTCAGCCGGCCGAAGTCGGCGGCGAGCAGCGAGGGGGCGATCACCACACCGTTCAGGCATCGCGGCCACGTGCGGGGCATGGCCGCAGAGTACGCGAACTTGGCCGGGGGCGGCGGTTCGAGGACCACAGTCTCGATCTCTGACCGCCGGCGCTCGGTCGGGGCCGCTCCTCCCGACGTAGTCGCCTCCGGCTCCCAGGGATGGGCTCATCGGGAACGGCGCTAACATCCCAGACGAAGACGCCTCGGTCCTGCGCCGGGCCGCGCGCCCCGCGCACAGCGGCCGCTGAGATGTCCACCTGGAGACAGCCGAGCATGGGCAACCAGCCCTTCGACCCCTCGCAGCCGGGCGGCTTGCCGTCGCAGCCCGGAGGGTTCCCGGGATCCTCCGACCCGGGGGCTGGCTGGGCCCCTCCCGGCTGGGGATCGCAGGGCGTGCCGGGCGCCACGCCACCCGGGTGGGGGTCACCGGGTGCCCCCGGTGCGATGCCTCCGGGGTGGGGTGCGCCGCCCCCGTCGTCGCCCTCCCCCTGGGGTGGGTCCGGCTCCTCGGGATGGTCCGGCCAGTACCCGCCCCCCGGCGTGCCGGCGGGCAACCGGGCGGGAAAGGTCATCGCGGTGTTCCTGGGCGTGGTCCTGATCGCTGCCGCGGTCGGCATCCCCGTCTTTCTCGTCACCAGGCAGAGCCCTGCGGCCCAGGCGTCCAGCCTCTACGAGAAGTCGATGAAGGTTGCCGGGAGTTCGGCTGGGTTTCACTACGTGTCGACCTGGACGGGTGGCGGAGAGCCCGTGACGACCTATGCCGGCGACGCCGGGCAGAACGACGGCACCCAGGTGATCACCGAGCCGACCGATTACGGGAACGAGCAGTACGACGTCCTGCTGGCTTCGGACCAGACCTTGTATTTCAAGGGCAATGCCCCGGCGCTCGAGGACGAGTTGGGCGTCTCGGTGAGCACGGCGCCTGGACTCGCCGGGCAGTGGGTCTCGGTCCAGCCCGCCGACGGGCCGTACCAGGCAGAACAGGCCGGCCTGACCGTGGCGTCCGAAGTGGGGATCACCGGGTTCGTCGCAACCTCGACCGAGCAGGTGACCGGCGCCGGGGGAGTCAAACTGACCAGGATCACCGGCACCGTGCCCGCCTCCGAGTACTCCTCGAGCGCGACGGTTCGGGTGGACATCTCCCCCAGCTCCGACCTCCCCGCCTCCATCGTCATGTCCTTCAGCGACGGCACCGTGAACACCATGACGTTCACGGGGTGGGGGACGGCGCCCTCGGTACCCGTCCCCGCCGGTGCGGTGGCCTGGTCCACGCTGACCACCTCCCAACCGCCCGACGGGTACGGCAGCGCCGAGACCCCCACCCCGGCACCCACCCCGACGACCAGTCCTTCCGGGGTCGGCTCCGCCGCCTGAACCGCTCCGTCTCGCCGCGAATCGTCCCCCCGGGGGCCGATCCAGGTCAGATGCTGCCTGCCGCCACCCTGTCCATGAACCAGCACAGCTCCCCGTCCGGAGGCCGGACACCGGCGGCGGGGACGCGCCCCTCTGCCACACCCCGGAGCGCCTCCCCCTTGGCCGGGCCGGTCACCAGGAAGGCGACGTGGGCGGCGGCGTTGAGCACCGGATAGGTGACGGTGATGCGGTCAAAGGGGGCGTAGTCCGCCCGGCTCCGCACCGCCCAGCGGTCGCGCACCTGGAGCGCCGGATCACCGGGAAAGAGCGAGGCGGTGTGCCCGTTGTCCCCCAGCCCGAGGAGGACGCAGTCCAGCCGCGGCGCTGACCCGGGAG
>PLAX01000011.1 GCA_003135255.1 Candidatus Dormiibacterota bacterium
TCCGCGCCTCGTGCTCGGCGGCGTTGCAACCGCCGCCTGCGCAAGCCCCCACTGCGACGACGTGCCCCGTCGGCGCCTTCCCGAGACGAACGGAGCCCGGCTCAGCCGCCGGCGACGGCCGGGACGATCGAGATGTCGTCGCCCGCGGCGACCGGGGAGTCCAATCCGCCACCGAAGCGGATGTCGGCGTCGTTGACATAGATGTTGATGAACTGGCGGAGCTTGCCCTCGCCGTCGTAGAGGCGGTCCCGGAAACCGGGATGGCGGGCGTCGAGGTCGGCCAGGGCCTCGGCGACGGTGCCGCCCTCGACCTCGACCTGGGAGCTGCCGGCGGTGAGGCGGCGCAGGGGACCGGGTACTCGAACGTTCACAGGCATGGGCTGGAGTATACGGGCGGCCTCTCCAGGCTCGCGACAGGCCTGCGGTGCCGGATCAGGGAGCGGGCGGAAGCTCCACCACCAGCGGGCTCCGCTCGGCGCGGGCCGGGGCGCCTGCCACCAGGTCGTCGTAGCAGAGCTGGGACCACGACTCCATGCTCAGGTAGTGGCGGCGCATCTCCTCCAGGGTCATGATCTCGCCCTCCAGCTTCTCGGTCTCCCGGACCGACACCGAGCCGTATTCGGGCTCGACGAGAAAGACCAGGCCGAGATGGACCCGGCCCACCGGGGTGGAGTCCTCGTTGAGGAGGGCGACCAGGCTGGCGGTCGCCCGGGCGGGGCAGATGATCTCCTCGCCCCACTCGCGGATCAGCCCGCCCACGATCGGGTCGAAGCGCTCGCCATCGCCGGGGTTGACGTGGCCCCCGACCCCCAACGAGTAGAGGTTGTGCAGGCGCCGCTCGCTGGAATGGCGGAGCCGCCGGGTCAGCAGGTAGGTGTCGTCCTCGGGGTGGTGGACGATGCAGTAGGGAATGACCTGCTGCTGGGAGGGGTCGTCCTCGACCAGGTGGCGCGGCCGGTACTCGCTGGCGGCTCTGATGGTACGGAGCACCCGCTCGAGCCCGCGAGTGACCAGCCCGTGCCAGACGGCCCCCGGGAAGATGGTTGTCCGCGGGATGCAGAGGACGTCCTCATCGGCATGGGTGTGGACGGCGCCGAGCGCGGCGGCAGGCGACGAGACGCTCATGCCATCCTCCGTGACGTGGGCTCGCGGTGATCGCAACGGTACACTGTTGGCCCCGTCGCGGATAGCTGACAGATCGGCCCCCTCACCGCGCGCTGAGGACCGGGTTGCGGAGCACCCCGATCCCTTCGATCTCCACGTCGACGACGTCGCCGTCATGGAGGGGACCGACCCCTGCGGGTGTCCCGGTGAAGACGGCGTCGCCGGGCTCCAGGGTCATGCAGCGGCTGATGTACGCGAGCAGCTCCCCCACCCCCACCACCATCTCGCGGGTGTGGCCCTGCTGGCGGACCTCGCCATTGACCCGGGTGGTGATCCCGACATCCGAGGGGTCCAAGCTGGCAACTCGCGGTCCGAGGGCGCAGAAGGTGTCGAACCCCTTGGCCCGGGTCCACTGCTCCTCTGCCGCCTGGATGTCCCGGGCGGTCACGTCGTTGCCGCAGGTGTAGCCGCCAACCCCCTCCAGGGCGGCCTCGGGCGAGGCGTGCCGGAGGGGACGCCCGATGATGGCGACCAGCTCGCCCTCGTAGTCGATNNGGCTTGAGGAAGAGGAGCGGTTCCGGGGTGAGGGTGTGGCCGAGCTCGTCCGCGTGCTCGCGGTAGTTCCGTCCCACGCAAACGATCTTGCCGGGGCGCTCGAGCCCACCCATCCGCCAGCCACCCTCCGTGACCTGCCGCGCAAGGGAGGATTGTTCCATCTGGAGGGTCTCGGACGGAGCGGCGGAAGTCCCGATGCCCGACCATTGACGGATGACCAAGTGCCCGGCCATGGCCACGGCCGCGCCCGCACCGCACACCCGCGGGGGTCACCGCCGTGCCTGAGCTGCCCGAGGTCCAGGCGCTGGCGGAGATCCTCGACCGCCGCCTGCGCGGCCGCCGGGTCCAGGGACTGACGGTGGCCTCGATCGCCGCGCTCAAGACCTATGACCCGCCGGTCGCCGCGCTGGCCGGCCGCGAGGTGACCGGAGTGGGCCGCCACGGGAAGTTCCTCGACATCGAGGCCGCGGACGGGGCCGGGAGAGGCGGGCCGCTGCACCTCATCGCCCATCTGAGCCGGGCCGGCTGGGTCCGCTGGCGGGAGCGGGCCTCCGATGCCCGGCTGGCCCCGCGCGGCCCCCTGGCGGCACGCCTCCGCTTCGAGGACGGTGCCGCACTCGACATCACCGAGATGGGCACCGAGAAGCGGCTCGCCCTCCACGTGGTCCGCGATCCCGCCGAGGTGGTCGGGGTGAGCCGGCTGGGGATGGATGCGCTGGACGAGCGACTGGACCTGGATCGGCTCCGCGAGCTGCTGCGGGCGCGGCCGGGAACCCTGAAGGTGGCACTCAGCGACCAGAGCCTCATCGCCGGGGTGGGCAATGCCTACTCCGACGAGATCCTCCACGCCGCCCGCCTCTCCCCCTTCGCCCGAGGCGACGGCCTCGACGACGCCGCGCTGGCCCGGCTGCTGGTCGGGTTGCGCGAGACGCTCGGCTCGGCCCTGGAGCAGGCGCGCACCCTCGACGTCGACGGGCTCAAGGAGGGCAAGCGGTCGGGGATGAGCGTCCACGGCCGGGCCGGAGAGCCGTGCCCGGTCTGCGGCGACACGGTGCGCGAGGTATCGCTCGCTTCGCGCTCGTTCCAGTACTGCCCGGGGTGCCAGACCGGCGGCCGCGTCTTCGCCGATCGGAGGATGTCCCGCCTGCTGCGCTGAGCCAGCCAGTCATCCCGATCCCCTCGCCACAGGTGGAGATCTGAGCCTGCGGCGCCTACGCCGACGAGATCGACGCCAGGTCCTCGAAGAAGCCCGGGTAGGAGATGGAGACCGACTCCGCGCCGGCGATGTGAGTGAGCCCCGGTCCCGCGGCGAGGCACCCTGCCACCGCGAAGGCCATCGCCAGCCGGTGATCGCCGGCGGCGTCCACCGCCGCCGGGACCAGCCGGGTCGGCCCCTCGATGACCAGCCCGTCGCGGAGCGTCTCGCAGGCCGCACCCATTCGTCTCAATCCCTCGGCCAGGCGGGCGATCCGATCGGACTCCTTGGCCCGGAGCTCGGCGGCATCGCGGATCTCCGTCACCCCCACGGCCTGGGTGGCGAGCACGGCGATCACCGGCAGCTCGTCGATGAGCCGGGGGACCAGCGCCCCCTCGATCCGGGCCCCGTGCAGCGGCCCGCCGAGCACCTCCACATCGCCGACCGGCTCCACGCCGCCGGCGGGCTCGCGTTCCTGGACGTCGACCGACGCGCCCATGGCGCGCAGCACCTCGATGACCCCGTCGCGCCCGGGGTTGAGCCCCACCTCCGGGCAGCGCACCCGCCAGCCCTCGCGCGCCGCCGCCAGGCAGAGGAAGAACGCGGCCGAGCTGATGTCACCAGGGATGCGCAGACCGAACGGCTGGAGCGCGCCGGGGGTGACGGTGACCCGCCCCGCGCCACTCACCACCTCGATGCCGCAGAGCGCGAGGAGGCGCTCGGTGTGGTCGCGGGTCGGTGCCGGCTCGAGGACCGTCGTGGGACCGTCGGCGAAGAGGCCGGCGAGCAGCACCGCCGTCTTGACCTGGGCGCTCGCCACCGGGGGTTCGAAGGTGATCGCTCGGAGGGGACGCCGCCCCTCGATGGTCATCGGGGCCGTGCCCTCAGGCCCCAGCCGGACCGCGGCCCCCATCTGCTGGAGCGGGGCGGCGATGCGGCGCATCGGGCGCCGCATCAGTGAGGGGTCCCCCTGCAGGCAGGCGGTGATCGGATGCCCGGCGATGGCCCCGGCGAGCATCCTCATGGTGCTCCCCGAGTTTCCGCAGTCGAGCCGGTCGCTCGGTGCGCTCAGCGCATGGTCCGGGCCGTTGCCCTCCACCATGGCGCGGCCGTCGCCGTGGATCCGGATGAAGACGCCGCAGGCCTCCAGGCACGACGCGGTGTGGGCGACGTCCTCGCCCGGGGCCAGCCCGCCCAGGTAGGTGCGGCCACGCGCCAGCGCCCCGAGGATGAGGGCGCGGTGGCTGATGCTCTTGTCGCCGGGCACCCGCACCTCCCCCTCCAGCCGGAAGATCGGCGCCAGGTTGACGGGAGGGCTCATCGGAGAGACACCGGGGAGCTCATCGCGGCGGTCACCCGGCCGCGCCCACCCCGCGGAGCTCGCGGACAAACCGCTCCGCGATCACCCCAGGGTCGTCCCCGCCGCTCGCGATGGCGTCGAGCAGTGCGGACCCGACCACCACCGCTTCGCAGTGGCGGGCAAGCGCCTCGACGTGCTCGGGGCGGGAGATGCCGAAGCCGAGAGCCCGCGGCAGAGCGGTCACCGAGCGCACCCGCTCCAGCAGGTCCAGGGCGGCGGGGCTCACGCTTGCGCGGGCGCCGGTGGTGCCGGTGACGCTGACGCAGTAGACGAAGCCCGCAGCGGTGGCGGCGACCCGGGCCACCCGCGAGGTCGGGGTGGTGGGTGCCACCAGGGGGATGTGGGCCAGCCCGTGAGCCCCGAGCGACGCGGCCAGGCCGGCCGCCTCCTCGACGGGCAGGTCGGGGACGATCACGCCGTCGATCCCCGCCGCGGCGCAGGCGGCGGCGAAGGCCTCGACGCCCATGGCGAGCACCGGGTTGATGTAGGTCATCGCCGCCACCGGGATGGTCAGACCGGCGTCCCGCGCCTGCGCCACCTGCGAGATGGCGCGAGCCGGCGTCATCCCCTGCTCCAGGGCCCGCCAGCCGGCGTTCTGGATGGTGGGACCGTCCGCCAGCGGGTCGCTGAAGGGAATGCCCACCTCGGCGGCCAGGCTGCCCGCCCGCTGGCAGGCGAGCAGGAGCGGAGCGGTGTCGCCGGGGCCCGGGAAGCCGGCGGTGACGTAGGGGATGATCCCGGGCCGCCCGCCTGCAGCCCGCGCCGCGAAGGCGGCCTCGAACCTCCCCGCGCCGGCGGCGGTCACGTCATCTCCTCCCCGGTGCCGCCCACGGCCCTGACGGTGTCGATGTCCTTGTCTCCGCGGCCGCTCAGGCAGACCAGCACCCGGTGGCCCGGGCCCAGCTCCCGGGCGCGCCGCTCGGCGACCGCCAGGGCGTGGCTGGATTCCAGCGCGGGGATGATCCCCTCCATCCGGCAGAGGCGATGAAAGGCGCGCAGCGCCTCATTGTCGGTGCAGGTGACGTAGCGCGCGCGCTCGGCGTCGCGGAGAGCGGCGTGCTCGGGACCCACCCCGGGGTAGTCGAGCCCCGCCGAGATCGAATGGGTCTCGCGCACCTGTCCGTGGGCGTCCTGGAGGAGGTAGCTGTAGGCGCCATGGAGGACCCCCGGCCTGCCCGCCTCGAGCGACGCCGCGTGCTCCCCCGTCTCGATGCCGCGACCGGCGGCCTCCACCCCGAGCAGCTCCACGTCCTCGTCCTCGAGGAAGGCGGTGAAGATGCCGATGGCGTTGCTGCCCCCACCCACGCAGGCGACCACCGAGTCGGGGAGCTCCCCCCAGCGCTGCAGCGCCTGCCGGCGCGCCTCGTCGCCGATCACCCTCTGGAACCGCTTGACCAGGGTGGGATAGGGGTGGGGACCGACCACCGACCCGATCACGTAGTGCGTGTTCTCGACATTGGTGACCCAATCTCGAATGGCCTCGTTGGTGGCGTCCTTCAAGGTCTTGGACCCGCTGTCGACGGGCCTCACCTCGGCCCCGAGAAGTCCCATCTTGTAGACGTTCAGCGCCTGGCGGCGGATGTCCTCGCGGCCCATGTAGACGACGCACTCGAGGCCAAAGCAGGCGCACACGGTGGCGGTGGCGACGCCGTGCTGGCCCGCCCCGGTCTCGGCGATGATCCGGGTCTTGCCCATCCGCCGGGCGAGCAGCACCTGGCCGAGCGCGTTGTTGAGCTTGTGGGCGCCGGTGTGGACCAGGTCCTCGCGCTTGAGCCAGATCTCGGCGCCGCCACAGGCCTCGGTCAGCCGCCGGGCAAGGGTCAGCGGGGTGGGCCGCCCGGCGTAGTCGTAGAGCCAGCCGTCGAGCTCGGCGATGAAGACGGGATCGGCGAGAGCCTCGTTCATCGCCACCTCCAGCTCCTCGAGCGCCGGGACGAGCGTCTCGGGCACGAAGGCCCCGCCGTAGATGCCGAACCGTCCGGCGGTGGTCATCGACTCCCTCCTTGGCGGCCGGCGGAATCCGCCGCCGCCCGCATCCGGCGCGCCTCGACCGTGGCAAAGGCCTCCCGCGCCGCCAGCACGAAGTCTCGCACTCGCCCGGGATCCTTGACGCCCGGGCTCGACTCCAGCCCGCTGCTCGCATCGACGCCGTGGGGACGGACCCGCTCGATGGCGGCGGCGACGGTGTCGGGGGTGAGGCCTCCGGCCAGGATGATGGGGCGGTGGGCGGCCACCTCGGCGGCGGTCGCGAGATCGATCGGAACCCCCGTCCCCCCGGGGAGAGCTCCGCCCGAACGCGGCGCGCTGTCGAGCAGGAGCAGGCAGTCCGGCCACCAGTCGGTGGTGAAGGCTTCGCCCGGACCGGCGGGGTTGACCCCTCGGATCACGGTGACGTCGAGGTCGCCCACCACCCCAGGGTCCACCTGGCCGTGGAGCTGGACCGCGTCCAGCCGGTGGCGCCGGGTCAGCTCCCGGCAGCGCTCCGCCGACGGCTCGACCATCACCCCGACCAGGTCGGCCCGCCCGGCCAGCGCCCGCCGGACCGCCTCCACCTCGGCGTCGCCGGCGTGCCGGGGGCTGCGGGGCTCGAGCACGACCCCCACCCAGTCGGCACCGGCGTCGATGGCGCACTCGGCGATCGCCGCGGTGCGCACGCCGCAGACCTTGACGATCACCGNNCGCGGCCGCGGCGGCGGCGGCCACCATCTCGGCACAGAGCACGGCCGCATCTTCGTGACGCATCAGCGCCTCGCCGACCAGCACCGCGTCCGCCCCCTCCCCCACCAGCCGGCTGACGTCGGCGGCGCTGCGCGCCCCGGACTCGGCGACGATGACCACCGTCTCCGCGGGGAGCAGGCGGCGCAGCCGGGAGAAGGTGCTCAGGTTGGTCCGGAGGCTGCGCAGATCGCGGTTGTTGATGCCCAGGCAGCCGGCCCCGGCGACCATGGCACGCTCCAGCTCGGCCTCGTCGTGGACCTCGACCAGGGCGTGGGCACCGGCCCGCCGCACCGCCTCCAGGCACTCGTCGAGAGCGCCTCCCTCGAGCACCGCGACGATCAGCAGCACCCAGTCGGCGCCGAGCACCCGGGCCTCCGCGATCTGCACGGGGTCGACCGTGAAGTCCTTGCGGAGCACCGGCAGGTCGACAGCGGCACGCACCCGCTCGAGGTCCGCCGGAGAGCCTCCGAAGTCGACCGCGTCGGTGAGCACCGAGATGGCCGCGGCGCCCGCCCCCGCATACCCCGCCGCCACCGCGACCATGTCGAGGTCCGGGCGGAGGGAACCGCCGCTCGGCGATCGCCGCTTGAGCTCGGCGATGATCCGCCCGCCACGGAGTGCCTCGATGCTCCGCGCCGGTGGCAGGTGCTCCGCCGTCGCCCAGATGGCGGCGCGGCCGCACCTGATCTCCTCGACCTCGTGCCGCTTCCGCTCCACGATGGGGCCGAGTGCCCCGAGGTCGCTCATCGCACGCCACCCAGAGGACGATGGGGCGCCGACGTCATCTCGAGGAAGTTCTCGAGGATGCGGTAGCCGGCGTCGGTGCCGATGGACTCGGGATGGAACTGGACGCCGACAACGGGATGCTCGCGGTGGCGGAGCGCCATGATCACGCCGTCCTCGGTGCGCGCGGTCACCTCCAGGGACGCCGGCAGGGTGGCCGGCTCGACCACCAGCGAGTGGTACCGGGTCGCGGCGAAGGGGTCGGGCACGCCGGCGAAGAGTCCGGTGCCGTGGTGGTGAACCTGGCTCAGCTTGCCGTGCATGATCGACGGCGCGCGCACCACGCGGCCGCCATACGCCTCGCCGATCGCCTGGTGCCCGAGGCACACCCCGAGGATGGGGATGCTGGCGCCGAGCGTGCGGATCAGCTCCACCGAGATCCCCGCCTCGGCGGGCGTCTTGGGGCCCGGCGAGACCACCACCGCCGCCGGCCGGCGCTCGCCGATGGCCGCCACCGTGGTGCTGTCGTTGCGGACCACGACGCAGCGCGCCCCCAGCTCGCCCAGCCGCTGGACCAGATTGAAGGTGAAGGAGTCGTAGTTGTCGACAACGACGACTGAATCTCCCAGGTCCCGCTGAGGCAGGAGGAACTCCTCGTTCACGGCCGGCGGCCCTCCGCGCCGCCCACCGCGGGGCGCACCGCCTCGGCGGCCCGGACCAGGGCGCGCAGCTTGTTGTCGATCTCGCGCGCCTCCTCGGCCGGGTCGGAGTCGGCGACGATCCCGGCGGCCGCCTGGAGGTGGAGCCGGCCCTGGCGCACCACCGCGGTGCGCAGCGCGATCGCCGTGTCCAGGCTGCCCCGGAAGTCGAGGTAGCCGACCGCGCCGGCGTAGGCGCCCCGGACCTCGGGCTCCAGCTCGGCGATGATCTCCATGGCCCGCAGCTTGGGAGCACCGGTCACCGTCCCGGCCGGGAAGCAGGCGCGCAGCGCGTCGACCGCGGAGAGCCCGGAGCGGAGCTTCCCCTGGATCGAGGTCTCCAGGTGCATGACATTGGCGTAGCGCCGCACGGCGGCGTAGTCGCTCACCTGGACGCTGCCGATCTCACAGACCCGCCCGACGTCGTTGCGACCCAGGTCGACCAGCATCAGGTGCTCGGCCTGCTCCTTGGTGCTGCCGCGCAGCTCGGCCTCCATGGCGGCGTCCTCCGCCGCCGTGGTCCCGCGCCGGCGGGTGCCCGCGATCGGGTGGTAGTCGACGCGCCCGTCCGCCGCGACCCGCACCAGCATCTCGGGAGAGGTGCCGACCAGGGCGCAGTCGTCGGTGCGGAGATAGAACATGTACGGGCTCGGGTTCGCCTCACGAAGCGCGGCGTAGAGCGTGATCGGCGAGACCTCGAACTTCAGGCTGAAGCGGCGCGACACCTGCACCTGGAAGATGTCTCCGGCGGCGATGTACTCCAGGCACCGCTCCACCGCGGCGACAAAGGCGTCGCGGCTCAGGTTGGCCGCGGCGTCGGGCAGCGGCGGCGGCGCGGAGGGCGCGACCGCAACCGTGGGGGTCACCGCGGCCGCCAGGCTCGCGGCCATCGCATCCAGGCGGCGCACCCCCTGGGCGTGGGCCTCGGCCAGGTCGGAGTCGGTCGGGATGTGGGTGATGAGGTGGACCAGGTCCCGGTCCCGGTCGAGGACGCTGCAGGAGAGGCAGCGACCCCACCAGGCGTCGGGGAGGTCGAGGGGATCGCGCTCGGGCCGGGCGACCTTCTCGAAGCTGGTCGCCGCCTCGTACGAGAGGTGCCCCACCGAGCCGCCCGTGAAGGGCACGTCGAGGTCGTCGGGGAGCGCTACCCGCGGGCCGGTGGTGAACTCCTGGAGGGCTCGGAGCGGGTCGGGGCACGGCACCGGGGCGGCCGGCTCCCCCTCACCGAGGCGGGTGAGGCGCCCACGGCGGACCCGGAACCGTTCGGGCCCGGCCAGTCCCGCGAAGGTGAAGCGGGCAAACTCCCCCTCCCCGGTGGCCGACTCGAAGAGGAAGGCTCCGGGCCGATCCCCCACGCCGGCGAGCAGGCGCGGCCCGGTCATCTCCCGCGCGGGGATGGTCCGCACCAGGGCGACCAGGTCGTGGTCCCGCGCCAGTCTTCGGGTCTCCTCGAGACCCGGACGGACGTCCTGCTCCGACGCGTCGCTCAGCTCGTCACCGCCGCGGCGGAGCGGGANNNNAGCGCCTGCTGCAGGGAGCGCTCATCCCAGCCCGTGCCCTCGACGTTGGGGAAGACGTAGAAGGCCCCGGCGGGCTTGTGACAGCGGATTCCGGGGATGGCATTGAGCCCGTCGACGACGACGTCGCGCCGCTCGGTGAACTCGGCCATCATCGCCGACACCGCGGCGTCGGAGGCGGCGCCCTCGAAGGCCTCGACCGCCGCCCACTGGGTGAAGGCGGCGGCGCACGACGACGTGTTGATCATCAGCGTGTCCATCCGCTCCGCCAGCTGGACCGGCATGGCCCCGAAGCCGAGCCGCCAGCCGCACATGGCCCAGGCCTTGGAGAGCCCGTCCATCAGCACGCACCTCTCGGCCATCCCGTCGATCGAGTAGAGCGAGACATGCCGGCCCTCGTAGATGAGCCGCGAATAGATCTCATCGCTCACCACGAAGAGGTCGTGCTCGATGGCGACCGCCGCGATCGCCTCGCAATCCTCCCGGGTCAGCACTCCGCCGGTCGGGTTGGCGGGGCTGTTGACGATCAGCGCCCGGGTCCGGGGGGTGACCAGCGAGCGCAGCTCCTGGACGTCCAGGCGGAAGTCGTTCTGCTCGCGGATTGGCACCGACACCGGGGTGGCGCCGACGAAGTTGACCAGCGAACTGTAGATCGGGTAGCCGGGATCCGGGAGCAGGACCTCGTCGCCCGGCTCGATCAGCGCGAGGAGGGCGAAATAGAGCAGGTTCTTGCTGCCGGGCACGAGCACGATCTGCTCGGGGACGGTCGGCACCCCGGTCTGCCGCGTCACGTAGCGGGCGGTGGCCTCGCGGACCTCCCAGATGCCGCTCGCGGCCGTGTAGTGGGTGGCCCCCTCCCGGAGTGCCCGGATCGCGGCCTCGCTGATGTTGGGCGGGGTGGCGAAATCGGGCTCCCCGATCTCCATGTGGATGATGTCCCTCCCCTGCGCCTCCAGCCGCTTGGCCTGGGCCAGGGTCTCGAAGGCGGACTCGGTGCCAAGCCGCGACATCCGGTCGGCGATGCGCAGCCCGCTCACGCCGTCATCCTCGGGGAGGGAAGGTCGCCCCGCGCCGGCTGCTCCACCACGTCGACGGAGTCCACGCGCGCCGAAGGGGGCCCCTCATGGAGTGATTGAATCAAAAGCTCCATCTGGGTGCGCGTCCCCTCGAACACGCACTCGACGGTCCCGTCGGGCCGGTTGGCCACCGTGCAGCGGACCCCGAGCTCGGTGGCCCGGAAGAGGACGAAGGCGCGGAAGCCGACGTTCTGAACGCGCCCGCTGACCGTCGCGTGAATGCGCAACTCATCCGCCATCGACCGATTATCCAAGATGTGGCGGCGCCCGAGCCGGCGGGGGCAGGTTGCGCGAAGGCGCGCGTGCCCGAACCTGGGGACCGCGGCCTGGTGCGGGCCGCGATCGCCGCGCTCGGCGCGTTAGACGGCCACGGCCGCCATCTCCTCCACCTTCCGGATCTGGGTGAGCAGGTCGCGCACCGAGGAGAGCTTGGTGCCGGACAGCTCGGACATCAGGGCCAGGATGCGCCGCTGC
>PLAX01000026.1 GCA_003135255.1 Candidatus Dormiibacterota bacterium
TAGCTCAGCTGGGAGAGCGCTGCCCTCGCACGGCAGAGGTCCGGGGTTCGAGTCCCCGCCGGTCCAGGGCACCATGCGGCAGGCCGCATGGGGGCCCCTCGCCGTCTCACAGGGGCTCGCCGCCCCTCGCCGGCGCGGCCAAGCCGCGCTCGCCTCACCCCGCCACTTGGGCGAGCCGCCGGGAATCCTCGCTGGGTGCCGGTTGCGGGCAGAGAGCCGACGCCGCCGGTCCACTACCATCCGATTCCAGCGGATTGCATCTCAACACCACCCCTGCGCCGTGGCCCCATCCGGGTGCCACTCGACAAGGGAACACGGTGCTTCGGGGTCGCTGGCCCGGAAGCCATGGTCGAAGCGGGGACATCGGGGGTGCGCAGGTCTACCGTCCCATGGCGGGCTTGCAGCTCAGTGGCGCATGGACCCCTCCTGTGGCCCTGACGGTGAAACCGACGAGCCCCCTTCGCCTGCCCTCCCCGGGTGGCGCGAGGATCTCGGTGCTGCACCCATCCCACGTTACGGGGCGCGCGGCTTCCAGGGTGCGGAGGGCCCCGCTTCGGCCGCCGCGATCGGCGGTCGGAGGCGTGGTAGACGGAGGCCCCCCGCCGACCCGATACCGCCCCCGCCGACAGGCGTGGCTCGGCCGCCGCGAGCAGGCGGAGCAGCGCCGGGCCCGCGATGCCGTCCGCCGCCTCCGCTGAAACCTCCGATATGGGGTACGGTTGGAGCATGACCCGCGCTGACCTCCACCGCCTGGTCGACGAGCTGCCCGAGGCCTCCCTGGAGCCCGCGGCGGTGTTGCTCGAGCGCGCCCAGGACCCGCTCATCGCCCGCTTGGAAGCTGCCCCTTGGGACGACGAGCCGTTCACTGACGAGGAGCGCCGGGCGGTCGACGAGGCCCTCGCCGACCCCCGCCGGAGCATCCCCTGGGAAGACGCCAAGCGGGAGCTGCTCGCTGACTGAGCCGAGCTACCAGATCGAGGTCCGGCCGGAGGCCCAGAAGTCGCTCCGCCGGCTGGGGCGTGACGTGCGGGAGCGGCTTGCACGAGCCATCGACGGGCTGCCGGAGGGGGATGTCAAGCGCCTGGCCGGCAGCGTCGGACTATGGCGGCTGCGGGTGGGCGACTGGCGGGTGATCTATCGTCGCGACGAAGCCGACCGGGTGATCACCGTGGTCACCGTGAGCCCACGGGGCGGCGCCTACAAGCCCTGATGACCCCCCGCTGTGGGTATTTCCAGGGCGGCTGAGGCGGTGACGAGATGGCCGACATCTGCCCCCTTTCGCTGCCTCGCTGGCCGACGATCACCCTCGATGCCGGCCATCGTGACCGCTCCACTCGCCTCCCGCTCCGCCGCCGGATGCCCCAAAGCTCGCGCTAAGGCGCTTGACGTTCTCTCTTGGCCGCGCATCGGTGTCCGAACTCTGCGGGGCCTGAGTCTCGCGCCGGCCGGTCGCCGCGCCGTTCACCCAGGCGCTATCCGGCGTGGCGCGTGGATAGTGGTCGGGCTCATCTGTCTGGCCCTGCCAGGCTGTGGTGGCAGCACAGGGTGGAGTGAGGCAACGCACGTGCCGCACCCGGGCTCATACGAGCTCACCTCCCCCGGGGGTGGGAACGGCTACGAGACGGTGACGGTCCAGGGCAGCAGCGTCACCATATCCGAGGCGGGCGGATTGATACCTGCAAGTGAGACAGCGCTGAGCTTCGATGAGTCGGGTTTGTACCTGGATTCCGAGTTGGGCGTCGGCCTGAGCTGTGGTCCGGGCCACAAGGCCCTCCTCATACCTAGCCGTCTCTCCGAGGGCGAGAGTTGGGACTTGGCTTATCCGTGCACGCTGCCGTTGCCCTCTGCCCCAGACTCGCAGGTCTCGTTCGCAATCCGGGCGACGGTGACCGCACGGAGCGCCGTTACGATAGCGGGGGAGAACGTGCCGGTGATTCTGATCACGTATGTAGGCGCCGGGAGTGAGGCGGACGGACAGGTGATTGAGCACGACACCAGCGTCGATGCACTCGATCCCCGAAGCGGGCTTATCGTTCGGGAGGTGGGTAAGTGGTCCGGGAGCCCGGGCAGTGGTCAGGACACCACTCAGTTTGCGCAGGCACCTAACGTGACCGGTGAGTCTTTCGGCGCGGTGGCGCCGACCCCGACGGCCACCGCGGCGCCCACGCCAAGCCCGAGCGTGACCCCCCTCCCCGCCGCCGCCGTCGCCGGCACCCCGTGCAGCGGGGCGACCTTCGGCTCGGACCTCGGACCTCTGAACGCTCCGAGCAACGTGCGCGTCTACAGCACCGAGCCGGCCATGACCATCGACACCAGTGAGCTCTACCAGGTGGTCCTCGATACCGACCGGGGGGACATCACCCTCTGCTTGGAACCGAGCCTGGCCCCGAACACGGTCAACGTCATCGTCACCCTGGTCCGCAACGGCTTCTACAACGGCATCCCCTTCCACCGGGTCTGTCCCAACTCCGCGGACCTCTCGTGCAGCGGCTCCTTCGCCATCGCCCAGGCCGGTGACCCCAACTGCATCGGCAACGTTTCGGCGAGCGACTGCGGCGAGGGCGGCCCCGGCTTCACCTTCGATGACGAGACGGTCAAGGGCTCGTACACGACCGGGTGCGTGGCCATGGCTAACGCCGGGCCCAACACTAACGGCTCGCAGTTCTTCATCTGCACCGGCGACGACAGCTCGTTCCTCACCAAGAGCTACAACCTGTTCGGGGTGGTCTCGGACGGGCTGAACGTGGCCCAGGCGCTCAAGAAGGGCGACGTCATCACCAAGGCGACCGTGCAGGAGCAGACCTGACCGGCCCGCCACGATGAGTAGCAGACTCACCACGGTCCTGCGCTTCAAGGAAGCCAAGGTCGTCGTCTGCGACCACTGCGGCCACTCCATCGACGTCGGGGATGGGGCGCCCCGCGGGGCGCCCTCTCCTCCGGCGCGCCGGACGCGCCTAG
>PLAX01000042.1 GCA_003135255.1 Candidatus Dormiibacterota bacterium
CACCTTCCAGCTCGCCGACTCCTCCGCCAGTGACGCGCCGGCATCGGGTGGCGAGCTGGCCTGGTTCCCAGGCCCCGGACTTCTGGTGGACCTGGGTGCCAATCCGGGCGCCGTGGCCGGAGGGTCGGACTACGCCTGCCCCGCCGACGCNNCGCGGCGCGCTACTTCCAGACGCCGCCGGTCAGCGACACCGCCGCCGGAGAGGTCGTCGGTCTGGACTACACGGGCGTCCTCTGGATCTCGACCAACCCGGCGGCCGGCTGGGTCGAGGCGCCGTCCGCCGGCGCCCCGGCGCCCCGCTCCGCGCCCGCCCTCGCGTACGACGGCTCCACCGGCCAGGTGGTGCTCTTCGGCGGACAGCTGCTCGGGTCGACCTCGGCCGCGGGCGAGGTGATGGGTGACACCTGGACCTGGGACGGCACCAGCTGGACCGAGCAGGCGGGCGGCGCACCCGCATCCACGCCGTCGGCCTCGCCCGTGCCCACCCTTTCCGGTGTCCCGTCCCTGACGCCGCTGCCGTACGCCTCGGCGGTCGCGGGCGGCCCGTCGTCGCTCCCGTCCCCGACCGTTTCTCCGCTCGCCAGGCCCAGCCCGACCGCGACGCCGACGGACTGACGCACGCGCGCCCGCAGCCCCCCCGGTGTGATTGGATCGCGGGGTGGCATCGCCTCCACTCCGGATCGAGACCCTCCAACGCCCCGACGACCCCGAGGTCCTCGCCCTGCTCGTCGAGCTGGGATTGGAGGACCAGCAGCGCTACGACCACCCCCAGGAGACCAGGGAGGAGCTCGCCGGCCACACCGGGCCGCTGGCGCCCCACTTCCAGGGGGACAGCGTGGTCTTCGTGGCCCGCGATGAGGCCGGCCAGGCCGTCGGCCTCTGCTGGTGCGTCCTCTTCGATCCCGGCAACGGGCTGGAGGGCGAGGTGGCCGAGCTCTACGTCGACCCCCCGGCGCGGGGTGGCGGGGTGGCGACGGCGCTCGTCGGGGAGGCGATGCGCCTCTTCCGCGAGCGCGAGGCGACCTTCGTGACCGTCTGGACGCGCCCCGACAACCCGCTGGCACTCGCCGTCTACCGTCACCACGGTTTCCGCCCCACCGAGCAGACCGTGCTCACCTGGCTCCCGCTCANNGGCCCCGACGCGGGCCCGGCGGACGCCGGCAGCGGGCGCGATGCGGATAATCACGCATCGTGACGCCCCGGAGGAAGCGATGACCCTCGCCCGCGACCAGGTCACCCACGTCGCCATGCTCGCCCGCCTCGGCCTGAGCGACGAGGAGGTCGAGCGCTACCGCCAGCAGCTCGACGCCATCCTCAGCCACGTCGACCGGCTGCAGCAGGTCGACACCTCCCAGGTCGGCGAGACCGCCCAGGTCGGCGGCCTGGTCAACGCCTGGCGCGAGGACGTGAGGGGCGAATGCCTGCCCGCCGAGAAGGCGCTCGCCAACGCGCCCAAGCGGCGTGGCGACCACTTCGAGGTGGGAGCGATCCAAGAATGAATGCGGTGGTGGAGGAGGGGAGGGCGCGGCCGCGCCCCGGGACGGCGGTGACGCGCTCATGAGCTGGGAGACCGTCGGCGAGCTGGGCGCCCGCCTGCGCAGCGGCGAGACCACTCCCGCCCAGCTGGCCGACCATGCCCGCAGCGCGATCGAATCCCTCGCAAGCCTTCACCCGGTCCTCCGCTACACCGGCGCGCTCACCGAGCACCAGGCCGGCCGTGCCGCTCGCATGCTCGCCGAATCGCCGGAGCAGGCAGGTCCGCTCTGCGGCATCCCCTTTGCTTACAAGGATGTGCTCTGCGTGGAGGGCGTGGAGACCAGCGCCGGCTCCAAGATCCTGGAGGGCTTCATCCCCCCCTACACGGGCACCGCCCTGCAGCGGCTGCTGGACGCGGGGGCGGTGCCGGTCGCGGTCACCAACTGCGACGAGTTCGCCATGGGCTCCTCCAACGAGAACTCCGCCTTCGGGCCGGTGGGCAACCCGTGGGATCCGAGCCGGGTGCCGGGCGGCAGCAGCGGGGGCAGCGCGGCCGTGGTGGCCGCCGGGGCCGTCCCCTTCTCCCTGGGGACGGACACCGGGGGGTCGATCCGGCAGCCCGCCTCCTTCTGCGGCGTCGCCGGATTCAAGCCGACCTACGGGCGGGTCTCCCGCTACGGGCTGATCGCCTTCGCCTCATCCCTGGACCAGATCGGGCCGTTTGCCCGCAGCGTCGAGGACGCCGCGCACGTCTTCACCGCCATGGCCGGGCACGACCCGCGCGACAGCACCACCTCGCCGCTCCCGGTCGAGCCGGTCGCCACCCAGCTGGCGCGGGGCGTCGCAGGGATGCGCCTCGGGGTCCCCCGCGAGTACATGGCCGAGGGACTGGAGCCAGGCGTGCGCGCCGCGGTCGAGGCCGCCCTCGCGCAGCTCGAGAAGCTCGGCGCCACCCTGGTCGAGGTGTCGCTGCCCTCCACCGAGGCCGCGCTCAGCACCTACTACATCATCGCGCCCGCCGAGTGCTCGGCCAACCTCGCACGGATGGACGGGGTCCGCTTCGGCCTCCACGTGGATCGCCAGTCGCTCACCGACACCTACCTGGAGACCCGCGGCCAGGGCTTCGGCCCCGAGGTCAAGCGCCGGATCATGCTCGGGACCTACGCGCTCTCCAGCGGGTACTACGACGCCTACTACCGTCAGGCGCAGAAGGTGCGCACTCTCATTGCGGAAGAATTCGACCGCGCCTTCGAGACGGTGGACGCGCTGGTCTGCCCCACCTCTCCGATCGTCGCCTTCCCCAAGGGGGATAAGAGCGATCCCCTCTCCATGTACCTCTGCGACGTCCTCACCCTGCCCGTGAACCTCGCGGGCCTGCCGGGCATCTCGATCCCGTGTGGGCTGAGCGAGGGGCTGCCGGTCGGTCTGCAGGTGATCGGACCGCGGCTCGGCGACGCGCAGGTGCTCCGGGTCGCGCGCGCCTACGAGGCGGCGACCGCCTGGCACACCCAGCAGCCACCCCCGCTGCCGGCGGCGTCGGAAGCGTTCGCATGACCGCGACCAGCGCCGTGAGCACCCTGGACCAGGTGATGGAGCGGTGGGAACCGGTGATCGGCCTGGAGGTCCACGGCCAGCTGCTGACCCAGAGCAAGATGTTCTGCGGCTGCAGTGCCGATTACATCGGCAGCCCGCCCAACAGCAACACCTGCCCGGTCTGTCTCGGCCTTCCCGGGGTGCTGCCGGTGATGAACCGGGTCGCCGTCGAGTACACCGTGCGGAGCGCGCTCGCGCTCAACTGCGAGATCCCCGAGCGCAGCAAGTTCGACCGCAAGAACTACTTCTACCCCGACCTCCCCAAGGGGTACCAGATCTCTCAGTGGGACATGCCCCTGTCGCTGAACGGCCACCTCACCTTCACGGTGGACGGCGCGGAGGTGCGCTGCGGCATCACCCGCGTGCACCTGGAGGAGGACACCGGCACCCTCCAGCATGCGGGCGACATCCTGCAGCAGGCGCGCAGCTCGGTGGTCGACCTCAACCGCGCCGGTGTCCCGCTGATGGAGATCGTCGGCGAGCCCGACCTGCGCACCCCCGCGCAGGCACGTGAGTACCTCGTCCGCCTCCGCCAGATCCTCGTCTACATCGGGGTCAACGACGGCAACCTGGAGCAGGGGTCGTTCCGCTGCGACGCCAACATCTCGCTGCGCAAGCACGGCGAGACAGGGTTGGGGGTCAAGGTCGAGGTCAAGAACATGAACTCGTTCCGGGCCGTGCACCGTGCGCTCGAGTACGAGATCGTCCGCCAGGGGCGGCTGCTCGACCAGGGCCAGACCATCGCCCAGGAGACCCGGGGCTGGGTCGAGGCCAAGGGCGCCACCATCTCCCAGCGGAGCAAGGAGTACGCCCACGACTACCGCTACTTCCCCGAGCCCGACCTCCCCCCCCTCCACCTGAACGCGGAGTTCGTGGATCGGGTGAGGGCGGCCCTGCCCGAGCTGCCCCAGCAGCTCGCCGAGCGGCTGCAGCGGGAGAACGGCCTCTCCGCGTACGACGCCGCGACCGTCACCGCGGAGCGGGAGGACGCGCGCGCCTTCGAGTCGCTGGTCGCCGCGGGTGTGCCCGCCAAGGCCGCCGCCAACTGGCTGATGGGCGAGGTGGCGCGGCTGGCGCGTGAGAGCCGCACCCCGCTCCCGGGCAGTGGCCTCGGCCTGGAGGGGCTCGCCTCCCTCATCAAGCTGGTGGAGGCGGGGACCATCAACGGCTCCACCGCCAAGGAGCTTCTCGAGGAGCTCTACCTGGCGGGGGGTGACCCCGCCGCGGTCGTCGAGGAGCGCGGTCTCGGCCAGGTGAGCGACCAGGCCGAGCTGGAGCGACTCGTCGATGCGGTCCTTGCGGAAAACCCGGCCGCCGTCGCCGACTTCCAGGGCGGCAAGGAGCAGGCCCTCCAGCGCCTGGTGGGCGGGGTCATGAAGGCGACCAGAGGCCGCGCCGACGCCAGGGTGGTGACCGGCCTGCTCCGTGACCGCCTCGCCCCCTGAGGCGCTCGGGTCCGGCACACGGCTCGAGGTCCGCTGCGAGGGGATGGTCCACGGNNCGCTGACCTTTCGCAAGGGGCGGACCTGGTTCTGCCGCGTCGAGGCCGTCCGTGAGGCGTCGCCGGACCGGGTGGCGCCGCCCTGCCCCTTCCTCCCCGACTGTGGTGGCTGCCAGCTCCAGCACGTCGCCTACCCCCGCCAGCTGCTCCTCAAGCGGGACGTCGTGCTCGATGCCATGCGCCGGGCGGGGGTCCCGGTGCCCGAGCTCCGCCTCCACGGCATGCCGGACCCCTGGCGGTACCGCTGGCGCGGCGAGTTCCACGTCATCCCGGGGGAGAGGGGGATGGCCGATGCCGCCCTGGGATTCAATCGCGCTCGGAGCTGGCGCAAGGTGGCGGTGGACGGCTGCCTCATCCACCACCCTCGCATCTCCGGCTCGCTGCCGCGGCTCCGTGAGCTGGTCCGCCGGGGTGGGGCGCCCGGGCTGAGCGTGCTCCACCTCACCACCGGCGAGGACGGCGTCGAGCTGCTGCTGCGGCCCAAGCCGGCCGGCGCCCTGGACCGGGCGGTGGTCGACGAGATGGCGGCGGAGCTGCCCGCGCCGGAGCGGTGGAGCACCGATCTCACCACCCTGCACTGGCGGGGGAGGGCCTTCCGGGTCACTCCGGAGTCCTTCATGCAGGTGAGCTGGGGACACCTCGACGCCCTCTACGGGTGCGTGCTCGCGGCCCTCGGTGAGGTGGCGGGCCGGCGCATCGTCGATGCCTACGCCGGGATCGGGGTGCTGAGCGCCGTGCTGGCTGCCGACGCGCGCGAGGTGGTCTGCATCGAGAGCAACCGCAGCGCCGCCCGGATGGGGCGGCTCAACGGCCGTATCAACGAGGTCGGCGACCGACTTCGCTACGTCGTCGAGCCGGTGGAGTCGGCGCTGCCCGGCGTGGCCGGGGCGGCCGCCATCGACGGCCTGATCCTGGACCCGCCCCGCGCCGGGTGCGACGGCCGGGTGACCGGGTGGCTGGCCCTGGCCGGGCCGCCGCGGGTCGTCTACGTCTCCTGCGACCCGGCGACGCTCGCCCGCGATCTCCACCTACTGGTGGCCTCGGGGCCCTACGTCGTGGATTCTCTCGACGTGGTGGACATGTTCCCCCAGACGTGCCACGTCGAGTGCGTGGCGGCCCTCCGCCGCCAGGACTGACCCGGAGCCCCCTGCGGGCCACGCTCAGGTCAGGATGGTCACGACCGGGACGGGTGACCCGGACGGGCCCTGGGTGTCCAGGGCGGCGTGGATGGCGTACGTCCCCGGCTCGGTGGGCTCGGGAAGGACCGCCGTGAAGGCCCGGCTCGACCCGGCCGGGATCACCACCAGGGCGATGGCCAGGCAGTGCGCCGCCGGCACGGGGGTTGGGGTCGGCACCGGCACCCCGGCGGGGGTCTCCGCCCACGCTGTGAGCGTGGAGAAGCAGCCCCCGCGCAGCGTCAGCGGGCCGATGACCGTCAGCGTCTCCTCCAGCTGACCGTCCGGCCTGGCCGTCACCACCGCCGTCCAGCCGGCGGCGTTGGTGGCGCTGCCCAGTACCGGCCCGGACGTGGAGGAGGGAGTTGGGGTGCCCGGCGACGGCGATGGCGACGGCGTCGGAGTGGAGGTGGGCGATGGGGACCCTGCTGGGGCCGGCGACCCCGATGCGGTGGCGTCCCGCGCGGCCGCGGGCGCGAGCCCGCATGCTGCCGCTGCCACGGCCAGGCCGCAGAGGAGGGACACGGTGGCGAGCCTCATGGCGGAGAGCCTCATGGAGGTATGACGCCGGAGGTGGCTCA
>PLAX01000055.1 GCA_003135255.1 Candidatus Dormiibacterota bacterium
CGTCGAGATACGCGTCGGTGAACGTCGTCATGACCCTGCCTCTGCGCTTGCCTTGCGGCAAGCGGCGAATGTGTTCAGACCGAACTTGTGGCGGCCGCACCGGATGTCACGCGGGCTGAAACCGGCGTGTACCAGCAGCGGCCAGAGATCGTGCGGATCGTAGTAGGCCTTGTGGTCCTCCATCTCGTCTGCCGGGCTCATTCCCAGGCGGAAGGCGGAGAACTCCAGGTAGCGCTTACCGCGCCACGACGGCACGTTGATCAGGGCCATCCCACCGGGGGCAAGGATGCGCCAGACCTCGCGGAGTGTCTCCACCGGCTCCCAGAGGTGCTCCAGCACGGAGTTGCAGATGACCAGGTCCAGGGATCCGCCCTCAAGCTCGCCGAGTGCCTCCGGAAGCCTCCCCTCGATGGCGCACACCTTGACGTTGCCGGACAGCTCAGGGCTGATGGCGACGTCCACCAGCGTCATCGAGGCCACCTCAGGCAGCAGGGCACGAGCCACGGTTGCGTGGTAGCCACAGCCGATGTCGACCACCCGCATCCCTGAGAAGCTGTCGACCGTGCGCCGGATCCGCCGCGAGGAGAGCCACACGCCAAAGCGATCCACCGCAGTCAGGGCGTGGTCCTGGCCGTAGGCCCGGTTGCGAAGGTCCCTACTCGTGGCGGTCATAGATCGACGTCGTGCGCAGGGCTGCGGCATGGAGGAGCAGCATGAAGGTGAAGGTCATGAAGCTCATCATGATGAGCATCAGGCCGATGACCGCACTGTAAAGGGTGCGGTCGGCCCGGAGTGCCAGCCCACTGGAGACCCATTGGGCGATGAGGAGTGCGACGAGGACGACCCCACCCGCGAAGGCGGTGGCACAGAGCAGCGCCGTGCGCGAGTAGGGGAAGACTCGCAGCCAGCGCCTCCGTGCCTGGCCCGTGTAGTCGTGCAGAACCTGGGCGAGGCAGCCGAAGAAGAAGCTCTGCAGCCCGACCATGGTCAGGGTCATCCCCAGCAGCATGGTGTAGAGAGAGAGGTGCAGAGCCCCGAGGGTGATCGGGCCCACACTGAGAGGAAGCGTGATCAGGAGCCCGAGGGCAAACATCACGATGCCGGGCCGGTAGACGAAGAACTCGGCGCCGTAGATGAACATGGCCCGGAGGTTGATCCATGCCGCCTGGTACGGAGAGAGCCAGCCCAGCCGCTTGTGGTGGCTCACGCGACCCTCACGATCCTTCAGGAACGCCACCGGCACCTCGGTCGTCCGGAGACGCATGTGCACCGACTTGAGCACCATCTCCGACGCGTACTCCCAGGAGGCCGACTGGAGCCCCATGCGGACCAGCGCGTCGCGGGTGATGCCCCGCATCCCGCAGTGGATGTCTGAGAAGTGGCTGCGGTAGAGGAGGTTGAGGATCCAGGTGGTCACCGGAGTCCCCAGGTGGCGATGATGCCAGGGCATCGAGCCGGGCTCGATGCTGCCCTTCCAGCGAGAGCCCATCACGAACTCGAAGCCGTCCCGAAAGCCACGCACAAAGGGCTCGAGGCGGCGGAAATCGTAGGTGCAGTCGGCATCGCCCATGAGGACGTAGCGGCCGCGGATGTGAGGGACGGCGTCGATGTACGCCTGCCCCAGCCCGCGTCGCGGGACGCGCAGCACGCGAGCACCGTGCGCCAGGGCGATCTGCGCGGTTGCGTCGGTGGAACTGTCGACGATGAACACCTCGCCCTGGATCGCCGCCGCGGCCATGCCCTCCCTGCACCAGTCGACGAAGTCCCCAACCGTGAGCGCCTCGTCACACGCCGGGATGACGATCGAGAGCTCTGGATCGACACAGTCGCCGTGCTCCGGCACGAGCAACTCGCCCCGGAAGTCCGCGCCCTGGCTCGCGGCCGGCCGAGAGACCGCGGTCCCCAGGTCGAGCGAGGATGTCACCGAAGTCCTCCTGGCCCGTGGGGCGCCGAGACGCCCATTCTCGTCGAGATGGTATCGCTCGCTTCATCCGCACCGATGTTCGGTGCGGCGAATGGCGCGAACGCCCCGGTCTGTCGCGACGCGGCTTGCGCCGCGGCCACTGGTCGCGCGGTCACGGAAGCAGCTTGATCTGGGTCACCGTGACCGGCGCTGAGCCGCTGATGCTCAGACTGAGCGTGGGCAGCGTGTAACCGTGCCACTGGGGGCAGGCACCGATCGGGAACGTGTAGGACACCTGGCCACCCGGAAGCGTCTGAAAGGTGATGTCGTGGTTTTCGCCCGCCACCTCCTGGTCGCTGAGGATGAAGGAGGCGCCGGGTGAGTGGGAGGCGATGGTGAGCTGTATCCAGTGGTAGTCGGCCCAGCTTTGCCCCGATGGCTCACTGAGGGCCCAGTCGATGGCGGGGGCGCTCCCACCCCCGACCACCACCCCGCTCTCCCCGGCGGGAGGTCGGACAGTCAGAAACTCCGGTATGTACCCCCAGCCGCAGTCCGGATACTGGAACGGGATGTCGGTCACGTTGAGCGCCGGTCCGAGCTCTGCCTGGAGGGACGCGGGGATGGTGACGGGCGCGTCGTCACGGACATAGATGATCTGGCCGTCGACGTCGGCGAACGGCCGGTAGTGGTCGAGGAGATACTGGGAGGTGTCGTAGTCGCGCACCGCGTTGGGAATGCCGTCGTAAACCGACAGGGAGCCGGGCGCTGTTCCATAGAGCACGGCGAACTCCGGGCGGTTCGCCTCCAGGTCGGCGATGGTCTCCTCCTGGGACGCCTGATTGCTGTCGGTGACGGTGAAGAAATGGCGTGAGGCGGGTCGGTAGTAAAGGGTGTAGAAGTAGAGGCCCGGCTGGTTGCTGAAGTCGTAGATCTCCTGTCCCGGCTTGAGAAAGGCGGACAGGAAGGTGCCCAGGTCGTCCGTCAGCTGTTCCTCGTTATCGGAGACGTAGCCCATGCTCGAGAGCCAGGGCTCGGTCGCGGCGGTGGCCCGGAAGTCGGCAGGGGCTGCAGCCATGAGACTGGGGATGGAGGTGGTCGTGGTGATCCCGGCGATCACCGCCACCACGTAGAAGAGCGGCCAGCGCAACCCACCCGCGTCACTGCCTCGCAGTCGCGTGCGCACCCATCCGTTGAGCCACATCGCCGCCTCCCAGGCGCAGAGCATCACCAGGGGAATCGCGCCCGCGTAGCCCAGCGCCGCATGGGGAAGGTCGGCTCGACCGAGGAACTCGCCGGCGTAGTAGAGGATGGCGAAGATGGCGGCGGCGATCATCAGGAAGTCGTTGGTGCGGAGTGCCAGGCGGCGGCGGACCCTGATCGCGAGGATCCCGACGACGAGCAGGGCGGCGGCGCCCGGGGCCAGGACCCAGTAGACGAACTGCTGGGTCACTGGCGTGAAGCTGATCGGGAGGGCTCCCTCGAGGTCGTGCCCCGGCACCAGTGTGACATAGAAGTCCACAAACCCACCGATCGCGTGTTTCGACGCGAGGACCGCGAAGAGAGCCACGAGGACCACCGCCCCCCCGGCGATGGCCCCGAGGGTGAGCCCGAAGTCCCGCCCGAGGCGAGCTCGAGGCCAGCCCGCCTCGTAGGCGTCGCGGGCGAGGAGAGCGATGCCGCAGGCCGGCACCGCATAGCTGGCCTCCGGCACCAGAACCGCGAACGTGACCGCCGCCGCTCCCACGCAGAATGAGGCGATCCGCGACCTGCGGTCCAGTGCGATGGCCAGCAGCACCAGGATGAGCGGCCAGAACATCAGCCGATCTCCCCCCACCATCAAGGTGGCGTTGAAGACGAGCAGCACCACGGTGAGGAGTGCCGCCCAGCACGCGCCGGCCACCCGGTAGGCGAAGAGGTAGAGGGCCACCCAGTTCAGGGGCGTGAGGATCAGCGCCGTGCCCGCGAACGCCCCCCACGCCGAGGCGCTGAGCAGCCGGTAGCCGAGAGCGTTGAAGAAGGTGTCGACGAGCAGCCCGTGATACGGCAGGAAATCGCGGTAAGGAACCTCGCCCAGGTGGAGCAGCCGCAGCGTCGCGATCTCCTGGCCGGACTCGAAGTTGTCCCAGGCCCCCAGGGCGCCGGTCAACACCGCGGTGGAGAGGAAGATGGCGACGGGCACTGCCACCAGGAAGAGGGCTCGCCTCTCGATGTTCCGCATCCTGCCGGGGCCGGCTTCGCGGTTGCGCCACAGGCCGAAGCCGACCACCGCGACGCTGACCGCCGTGAGCAGCAGACCCAGCGCCAGGGGGAGCCAGTGCACCGGATGCTGGATGTTGTCGGAGAGGGTGGTCAGCGTCGTACGTTCGGAGACGGCGAGCAGGCCCCCCACGGTCAGGGCCGCACCCAGAGCGTTGAGGGTGCTGACCACGCGGATTCCGCTTGGGGCGGAGGGGCGAGCGGCCCTCCGCGCTCTGAGCACGGCTGCAGCCAGAACGAGCACCAGCAGCACGTAGACGGCCGCGATGGACACCAGGTCGCGCCAGAAGCGGAGGTCCTGGTTGTTGCGGACGATGGCGCCCGCGAAACCCCACACCAGAGCCACCGCGACGACCCGGGCGCCCAGTGCGATCCGCTCGGTCAGCGACCCCGGGTCGGCCGCGGGCTCCGGCGGCGGGGCGGGCAAGGCCCGGCTGACGTGAAGGGCGTACTGCAGCTTCCCAAGGAGTCCGGCCGCCCGCAGCAGGCGGCGGCCGACCAGGAACAGGAGGAGGCTGAGCAGCGGCCACCCGATGATGCCGAGGTACCACGTATCCGGGTATCGGCTGCCGTTGAAGTCGGCGAACGTCGGGTAGCCGATGATGTCGGTGTGGGCCTGGTTGGTCGCCGGGAGGTGGTGGGCGAGTGCCGCGACGACGGCAGCCGCCAGCACGGCGCTGATCACCGCCCACCCCGCCTCCACGAGGGTCCGGCCGGTCACGGTGGGCCAGCGGGGCGGGGACGGTGACTCGGCCACGGCGGGAGGCGCGGGCGGCTCCGGCGGCTGGACCGGATTCGACGTGGTGATGGCAGGCCTCCGGGTCGGGGCGGAAGCGTACGGACCGGCCTCCGTCCCTGGGCGTTCGGTCAGACGTCGGCGGGGGCCACGTGCGCCGCCGGGACTGGCTCGGCGCAGGATACAAGGGTATGAGACGGCGGGTGCCCAAGGCACGGGGCTCGGTCGCCGATCGGGGCGCGGTGAGGCCGCCGGCCAGCTTCGCGACGCTCGCCGCAGTCACCCTGGCGGTGGCGATGTTCGGAGGCTGCGGGCCGGCCTCGCGAACTCCAGCGGGCCGCCCCGCCAGCTCCGGGGCCGCGGCGTCGGTAAGCCCGGCCGGCCAGCCGTCGCGGCCGCCGTCCCCCTCCTCGACGCCGACTGCCGCGCCGACTGCCTCCACCCCGACCCCGATCCCGGTCCCGGCACCGCCGCTCGAGGCGGTCGACAGCGGCGGAGCCGCCGCCCTCTACGGCATCAGCGGAGCTGAGCTGGCCAGCCTCCCCAGCGCCGACCTGTACACGGTGGCCTCGCCGCTCGGCGGCAGCCTGCTCGCCGAGCACTCCGGCTCCGGTGGCGTGGACGAGCTCGCCGCCATCGGCGCTGACGGCACCGTCGGTGAGCTGGCCACGGTGGGTCCCGATCAGTTCCGTGACGCGATCGGCTCGCCGGACGGAGGCGAGTGGGCGTGGATGGTCGACGGGCCCACCGGCTGTGGCCCCACCTCCGCGGCCGGCGGAGCCACCGACGTCTACGTCAGCGGTGTGGCCCGCGGCGCGGGCACCCAGGTGGCCCTCCTGGACCCCCTGTCGGGCGACGTTCCATGGAGCTTCTTCCGGTGGACGGCGGCGGGCATCGTCCTTCGCGAGGGGCCGCTGCCGTGCGGTGCCTCCGATGGACCGTCGTTCAACGACGCAGCGACCGACCTCCTCGACCCGTCGACAGGAGCGGTGACCTCCCTGGGATCGCGCCTTGGTCCCGGGTGCGCGCTCCAAGACGCCGCCGAGTCGGGCACCATGATCTGCGCCCCCCCGTCGACTCTGGAGGGGACCACCCTGACCGCATCTTCGTTGCTGCTTCGCGTGGTGGGCCCCGACGGCAGCCGGCACGACCTTCAGGTCGGAACGCTGGGCGCGGGGTGCGCCGACGCCGAGTTCGGGGACGTGAGCGTGAGCGGTGACGGGCGTCACGCGTCGCTCAGCCGCTGGTGCATGAGCGGGACCACCGGCGAGAAGATCACCCTTTGGATCGTGGACACGCAGACACTGTCCCTGACTGAGGTGGCGACCCCTGCGAACCTCCAGGCCGCCGACTGGCTCCCCGGGTCGGACACCCTCCTCGCGGTCGCCNNCCAGGATCACACCGGCGGTGCTGGTCGCCGCAAGCGTGGCCCACCCCTGACCCGCGCGCCCCTCAGTGCACGGCTCGCTCATGGTTCTCGGCCCCTTGGGATGCCGTGCGCTCGGCCCCCTCCACCTCCGGCGCGCGCCGGATCGTTCGCGGCCTGGGCCGCTTCCGGGTCGGCCGGAGGGCCCGCAGATACCAGTGGAGGTAGCGTCCCAGCCACTTGGAGACGCGGAAATTGGACGTCCCCTCGGCCCGGTCGAGCCAGATCGTGGGGATCTCGGCGACCGGCAGCCCTCGCTCCTTCGCCTTGGCGACCAGCTCGATGC
>PLAX01000098.1:0-4284 GCA_003135255.1 Candidatus Dormiibacterota bacterium
AGCCGTTGGCCTCGGCCTTGAGGACCAGGGTCATGGTCTTGGTCTCGCCCTGCACGGCGGCGAAGTCCGAGAGGGTGATCCGGCGGACCGGCTGGGCGACCTTGGCACGCTGCTCATTGGTGCGCAGCTCGGCCAGGGCTCGCGCCGCCTTCTCCGTCTCCATCACCTGGAGAACGTCGCCGGCGGTGGCGACGTNNGACCGGCGTCGTCGGTGAGCGCGCGGATCTTGCCGTAGACCCGGCCGACCACCACGTTGTCGCCGATCCGGAGGGTGCCGTTCTGGACCAGGACGGTGGCCACCGGGCCCCTCCCCCGCTCCAGCTCGGAGTCGATGACGGTGCCGACCGCAAGCCGGTCGGGGTTTGCCCGGGGCGGGCTCACCACGTCGCTCACCAGCAGGATGGTGTCGAGGAGGTCCTCGATGCCCTGGCCGGTGACCGCGCTGGTCGGCACCATGGGCACCTCGCCGCCGTAGCTCTCGGGGACGACCTGGCGCTCGGCGAGCTGCTGGAGGACGCGGTCCGGGTTGGCCCCGTCCTTGTCCGCCTTGTTGATGGCGACGACCAGCGGCACCCCGGCGCTCCGGATGTGGTGGATCGCCTCCTCGGTCTGGGGCATCACGCCGTCGTCGGCGGCGACCACCAGGATCGCGATGTCGGTGACGTCCGCTCCGCGCGCCCGCATGGCGCTGAAGGCCTCATGGCCCGGAGTGTCGATGAAGGTGATCAGCCGGCCCTGGCGCTCCACCTGGTAGGCGCCGATCCGCTGGGTGATGCCTCCCGCCTCGCCCGCGGCGACGCTGGTGGCCCGGATCCGGTCGAGGATCGAGGTCTTGCCGTGGTCGACGTGCCCGAGGACGGCGACCACCGGGGGGCGGGGCACCAGCTTGGCCGGGTCCTCGCCGGAGAGGTCGAGGAGGGGGTGGCGCGGTCGCAGCGTGGTACCGCTGGCGGCCGGTGCCGCCGCCTCCTTGGCGAGGGCCTCCTCCGACTCCGCCTCGAAGCCGAAGTTGTCGGCGGCCAGCGCGGCCGTGTCGAAGTCGACCGACTGGTTGAGGGCGGCCATGACCCCGTTCTGCATCAGGTAGGTGATCACCTGGGCACCGGGCACGCCGAGCCGCTCCGCCAGCTCCTTGACCGTCACGCTGGCCGGCAGCCGGATCTTGTTCACCGTGGCGATGGTCGCTCCTCCTCGGCGAGCTCGCTGAGCTGATGGCCCAGTGTCTCGGGGTCGATGACATTCTCCCCCACCCGCAGGGATCGGCTCAGACTGCGGCGCCGCAGGGCGACCCGCAGGCAGTCCATGCCCGAATCCCGGCAGAGATAGGCGCCGCGTCCGGGCGCGCGGGCGGGGATGTCCAGGATAACCGCTCCCGAGGCCCCCGCGACCAGACGGGCCAGTTCAGGGCGTGGGCGCCGGCGCCGGCACCCCACACAGGTGCGCAGCGGGGCCCTCTCTGCCGCGCTAGCCCCGTTCGCATCCTCCGGCGCGCTCACGACGGCTCCTCCGCGCTCGCCTCCGCGGGCGGCTCCGTGGCCGTGATGTCAATGCGCCACCCCGTGAGGCGAGCGGCGAGACGCGCGTTCTCCCCTCCCCGGCCGATGGCGAGGGAGAGCTTGGCGGGGTCGACGGTGACGTGGGCGGTTCGGGTCTCCGCGTCCAGCTCGACACCCACCACCGGCGCCGGGATCAGCGCGTTGGCCACGTAGCGGGCGGGATCGGGGTCGAAGCGGACGACCTGCAGCTGCTCGGTGCCGAGCTGGGAGGTGATGGCGCGGTGCCGGATGCCGTGGGGCCCGATGCAAGCGCCCTGGGGGTCGATGTCGGGATCGATCGCCTCCACCGCCACCTTGGTGCGGCGGCCGGCCTCGCGGGCGATGGCGCGGATCGTGATCTGCCCCCGTCCCAGCTCGGGAACCTCCTGCTCGAGGAGGAGCCGGACCAGCTGGGGATGGGAGCGGGACGCCACCAGCACCGCGTCCCGGGCGCGCCGCCGGCCCTCGAGGACGACCACCTTGAGGTGCTGGCGCGGGGTCAGCTCCTCGCCCATCGCCTGCTCCTCGGGGGGCAGGACCACGGTCGTCTCCCCGGCCCGGAGGTACCAGCTGCCGCCCGCCGGGCTCTCCACGATGGCGTCGATCAGCTCCCCCCGGTGGGTGGTGGCCTCGCTGATGACCCGATCCGCCCCGGCGTTGCGGAGACGGTCGACGACCGCGCCGCGGACGGCCTGAGCCGCCTGGCGGGCGGCGTCGCCGGTGAGGGGTGCCATCACCGTCTCCCCACCCGCGGGGTCGGGGCGGAACACGTCGTGGACCCCCAGGCGGAAGTCGACCCGGGCGGTGAGCCCGGGATCGTCGACCACCAGCCGCCTGTAGGTCTCGAGGATCGCCCGGCCCACGATCTCGGTCAGCTCGTCCTCGCTGATGCCCGCGCTGGCGGCCAGCTCGGCGACGGCCTCCAGGATGTCGCCGTCCCCCGGCCGGGCAGCGGGCGGGCGGCCGCGACCCGGCATCAGATGTCCACCGCGGTGCGCGCCGAGAGGATGTCCGCCGCTTCGATGGTCAGGGGCTGGGGCCGGCCTCGTCCGGTGCGCGCCTCGACCTCCACGGTGGGCCCGCCTGCCGCGATCAGCCGGCCCTCCACGACGCGCTCGGCGTCGCCGCTCCGGACGCGGAGGTGCACGCGGCGGCCCAGAGCGGCTCGCCACTCCTCGTCGGTCCGGATCGGACGCTCCGCCCCCGGGGAGGAGACCTCCAGCGAGTAGCGGGTCTCGATGGGGTCGTAGGCGTCGAGAATGGCGCTGGCGGTGAGCGACGCCCGCTCGCAGTCGTCGAGGCCGACCCCGCCGGGGCGGTCGACCACCAGCCGGAGCAGGCTCCCCGGCCCGCTCCCCTTCCACTGCACCTCGACCAGCTCGACGCCGGACTGCTGGAGGGCGGGCCGGAGCAAGTCGGCGAGGGCGGCGACGTCGGGACGGCTCATGGACACGGCTGGGACGATCGTATCCGGTGGGGCCACCCCGCGAGCGTGACGGGGGCGGAGGCGCCGCTCGTCAGCTGGCGCGCACCGGCCGTGCCACGACACCGCGCTGGGGACGGCCGGCGGTCTTCTCCGGGCGCGCCTTGTTCCAGGCGACCAGGAGGGTCGAGGCGTTGAAGATCGAGCTGTAGGTGCCGGTGATGATGCCGATCAGGAGGGCCAGCACGAAGCCCTGGATCGACGCCCCACCGAAGAGCACGAGGGCGAGCAGCACGAAGACGACGGTCAGCGAGGTGTTGAGCGAGCGGGCCATGGTCTGCACCGTCGAGAGGTTGACGATCTGGTCGAAGGTGAAGCGAGGTCCGACCCGGAGGTTCTCCCGGATCCTGTCGAACACCACGATGGTGTCGTGGATGGAGAAGGCCACGCCGGTCAGCACGGCGGTGATGAAGTAGTTGTCGACCTGGCCCAGCGAGCTGAAGTGACCCAGGATCGCCCAGATCCCGGCGAGCACGAAGATGTCGTGGAGGAGCTTGAAGAAGGTGCACGCCGCGAACCGCCAGCGGTTGACCTGGCGCTGCTTGCCGAACTGGTAGGCCAGGTAGAAGGCGATCATCAGCGACGAGGCGAGCACCAGGAGGATGGCCTGGCTCACCGCGCTGCTGGCGATGGTCTGACCGACGGTGTTGACGCTGTCAGTGCCCGACTTGAAGTGGTAGGTGGAGTCGAGGGCGTTGTAGATGGTCTCGACCTCCCCGGTGGGGAGGGTCTGGATCAGGTAGGTGTCGTAGCCCTTGATCTTCCCGAAGCTCTGGACGGTCGGTTGCAGGCCGGGCACGGTCTTGTTGACGAGGTTCACCAGCTGCGTCGAGGTGACCGGCGTCGTGTAGGAGGCCTGGATCTGATCGCCGCCCGCGAAGTCGATGCCCAGCCGGAATCCCCAGCCGATGATGGCGACGATGCCGGGGATGATGATGGCGAGCGAGGCGAGGAAGAACCAGTTGCGATTGCGGACGATGTCGAAGCGACCGGTCCGGTGCTGCTCGTGGTACTCGGGGTGGATCTCCGTGTAGAGGCTGGGGTTTCTCCCGACCCTCCAGCGCAGCATCACACCGAGCAGCGACTGGGTGATCAGGACCGCGCTGAAGAAGCTGATGGCGACACCGATGCCGAGCGTGATGGCGAAACCCTTGACGATGTCCGAGCCGAAGAACGCGAGGATGATGCAGACGATCTCGGTCGAGATGTTGCTGTCGCGGATGGCCGGGAAGGCACGCCGGAAGCCCAGCTCGATGGCGGCGCCCA
>PLAX01000098.1:4437-13947 GCA_003135255.1 Candidatus Dormiibacterota bacterium
CGATCTCGGCGGGGAGCGCCCCGGAGTTGATCTGCGACTGCAGGGACTGGGCCTCGGCCAGGGAGAGCCCGGTGATCTCGGTGCTGGTGCTGGAGGCTCCCTCCACGACCGGTGCGCTGATCACCTGGGTGTCCAGGAAGATCGCGACCATGGAGGGGGCCGGGCAGGCGGTGCCGCTGGAGCAGCCGTTGTCGCTGTAGACCTTGAAGGCCGCGTTGGTGATCTTGCTCCACTCGTTGCCGCCGGCTGAGTTGAAGGTGATGTCGACGGCCGGGGTGCCGTCGGAGGCGGTGCCCAGCGCGGAGCTGACGATGTCCCCGGCCGGCAGGTTGTTGTCGATCTTCCAGTGGTACCCGGACGGGTAGTACTCGGCGTTGTCCAGCTGCGAGGATTCGAAGAGGTTGTCCTGGTCCACGCAGAACCCGTTGGTCCGGTTCTGGTCGCAGTAGCTGTTGCTCTTCGCGGCGGCGGCTGGCGGGGCCCCGGACGCCGCGGTGGCGAAGTGGATCAAGGCGGTGGTACCGAGGATGCTGTCAGCCTTGGCCAGCGACACCCCGGGCAGCTCGATCGAGATCTGGTTGGTACCGACCGGCTGGACGCTGGCCTCCGAGACACCCAGGGCATTGACCCGGTTCTGCAGCACCGGGATGGTGTCCGTCTGGGCCTGGGCGATCGTGATCCCATTCCGGGGCCCGGAGCGGCAGGGCGGGTCGGCGTCCACCGGGTTGTCCGGCCCCTGGCAGATGGCGATGGTCAACTCCGAGCCGCCGACGATGTCCAGGCCCTTGTGGAGAGTGATGTTGTAGCCGAGCACGTTCCAGCTGCCGAGATCGACCACGACGGCGACGATCAGGACGACGAAGATCGTCGCCACCTTCCACCTGGTGACCCGCAGCCAGTTCACGACGGCGAAGTGTAGCCGAGCGGGTCATCGCTCTCGGTGTCAAGTTCGAGGAAGGGGGTGCCGGCCACCATCGAACCAGCCCTCTCAGGCCCCGAAGAGGACCTCCTGGCCCCCTCCCCCCGCACCCGGGGCGCCCGGCGGAGGCGTGCGTCCCAGGTGCCGGTAGGCGGCCGCGGTGGCCAGCCGGCCGCGCGGGGTGCGGACCACCAGCCNNGATCACCCGCCGGTCCATCTCGTCGAGACCCAGCTCGTCGATGCCGAGGATGGCGAGAGCGGCCGCGGCCACATCCTCGTCGATGCTCCCGCCGGCGCGCACCTGGGCGTAGTCGCGGGCGCGCCGGAGCAGCCGGTTGGCGACCCGGGGGGTGCCGCGGGCGCGCCCGGCCAGCAGGATCGCCCCCGCCGGGGTGATCTCGACCCCCAGCAGCCGCGCCGAGCGGACGATGATCGCGGTCAGCTCCTCGGGTCCGTAGTAGTCGAGCCGGAAGGTCACCCCGAAGCGGTCGCGCAGCGGGCCGCCCAGGGCCCCGGCCCGCGTCGTCGCCCCGATCACGGTGAACGGCTTGAGGCTCAATCGGAGCGTCTGGGCGCCCGCCCCCTTGCCCGCCACGAAATCGAAGGCGAGATCCTCCATGGCCGGGTAGAGCGCCTCCTCCACGGCACGGTTGAGGCGGTGGATCTCGTCGATGAAGAAGACATCGCGGGCCTCGAGGGCGGTGAGGATCGAGGCCAGCACCCCCTGGTGCTCCAGGGCCGGCCCGCTGGTGAGGCGGGCCTGAACGCCCATCTCGGTGGCGATGATCTGAGCCAGGGTGGTCTTGCCGAGGCCCGGGGGACCGTAGAGGAGGACGTGATCGACCGGTTCGGAGCGGGCGCTGGCCGCCTCGATGAGGATGCGCACCTGCTCGCGGATGGTCGGCTGGCCGACGAAGTCCTCGAGCCGGCGGGGACGGAGGACGGAGTCGGCCGCCCTCTCCTCGTCGAGCTCTCCGGGGCTGACCAGGCGGCTGTCGGTCATGGCATGGTGCGCCGGGGGTCGACAGGTCGGAGACGGAGCCGGAGGGCGCCGGCGGTCACGTCGCGACGCCCACGTCGAGGAGCCGCAGGGCCCGGCCGACCAGGGCGGTGACGTCGCCGTCCGCCTCACCCGCCGCGGCGAGCGCGGCCCTCACCGCGGGGCGCGCCTCCGACTCGCGGTAGCCGAGGCCGACCAGCCCGGCCACGGCGGCCTCCACCGCCTGGGCCGCCGCCGTCGGGGGCGCCGGCTCCAGGCTGAGGGCGAGGTCGCCGAGGCGGTCGCTCAGCTCCAGCACGACCCGCTCCGCCGTGCGGCGGCCGACGCCCGGCACGGTCGCGACCAGGGCGACGTCGCCGTCCCGGATGGCCCGCACCATGGTGGGCAGCTCGGCCCGGCCGAGGATGGAGAGCGCAGCCTTCGGACCGATCCGCTCGACCCCGATGAGGAGGCGGAAGAGGCGCAGCTCGTCGCGGCCCAGGAAGCCGTAGAGGCGGATCGCGTCGTCGCTCACCGAGGTGTGGATGTGGAGGATCACCTCGCGGTCGCCCATCTCGTGGAGGGCGGCGAGGGTGCGGAGGTGGCAGTGGACCTGATAGCCGACACCGCCCGTCTCCAGGACGACGTGGTCGGCGTCCGCGACCACGACCTGGCCGCGCAGCCGGGCGATCATCGGCGCCCGGCCGGGGTGGTGGCCGCCCTGCCCCGCGGGGCGGGTCGGGAAGCCGGAGCGCCGCCGGCCCGCTCCCGGGCGGCGGCGATGGCGAGCTCCAGCGCCGGGCTCACCCGGGACACCGGCGCCGGCGCGACCTGGGGCTGGAGCCCGGCTCGGTGGTGGTGGCAGATGGCCGCGGCGCAGGCGTCGGCGGTGTCGTCGGGCCCGGGGATCTGCTCGACGCCGAGCATTGCCCCGCACATCCGGAGCACCTGGCGCTTGGTCGCCCCACCGTAGCCGGCGACCGATTCCTTGATCTCGTTCGGCGTGTACTCCGCGATCGGGATCCCGGCCGCGGCCAGGGTGCAGAGGATCACGCCCCGTGCCTGGCTGACCCGCATGGCGGTCTGCCGGTTGGTCGAGAAGAAGAGCCGCTCCACCGCCGCCACATCGGGATGGAGAGTCCCGGCTGATTGGGCCAGGAGCCGGGAGAGCTCCAGGAGACGGGGACCGTCGGCATCCTCGGCGCCGGTCTCGATGCACTCGGCGTGGAGCAGCCGCAGGGAGCCGGGGTGCCCCTCCACCAGGGCGACGCCGGTGCGCCCGAGACCGGGATCTACGCCCAGAACCCGCACGTCAGCTCGCGGCTACGATGTGACCGACTCGAGAACTTCGTCGGGGATCTCCGCGTTGGCGTAGACCTGCTGAACGTCGTCCAGCTCTTCGAGGCTGTCGAGCAGGCGCAGGACCTGCCGGGCCTGGGGGGCGTCGAGGGTGATCGACGTACCCGGGTTCATGGTCACCTCGGCCGCCTCCACCGTGTACCCCGCCTCCTCCACCTGCCGCCTCGCCCCCTCGAAGAGGTGGGGCGCGAGCGACACCTGGACCGACGAGCCGTCGACCGCGATGTCCCCGTCGGCGCCCACGTCGAGCAGGTCGAGCAGCTCGAGCACGATCTCCTCGGGGTCGCGCTCGCCGGCCTCGATCCGGATGATCCCCTGGTTGGAGAACATCCAGGCGACGCTGTTGGCCTCCCCCAGCGAGCCGCCCGAGCGGGTGAAGAGGTTGCGGATGGCGGCCACGGTGCGGTTCCGGTTGTCGGTGAGGACGTCCAGCATCACGGCCACGCCGTGGGGCCCGTAGCCCTCGTAGCGGACCTCCTCCAGCTTGACCCCGTCCTTGCCGCCGGCGCCCCGCTGGATCGCCCGCTCGATGTTGTCCGCGGGCATGTTGACCTCGCGCGCCTTCTGGATGGCGAGGCGAAGCCGGAAGTTTCCGACCGGGTCGTCCCCGCCCTCGCGCGTCGCCACGGAGAGCTCCGCGGCCACCTTGGTGAAGGCCTGGCCCCGCTTGGCGTCGACGATCGCCTTCTTGTGCTTGATCCCAGCCCACTTGCTGTGACCGGACATGCTGCCTCCGGGGACGAACGGACGTTCATATTCTAGACCGTCCCCCACCACTCAGTCTACGAGGCCGCACACGCGACGGGGAGGGCGGGCGATTCGATGCGATCGCGCCAGATTCTCGTCACGCGCCTCATGGTTGACAGACCGGTTCCAAGGGGTACTCTAGGAACAGAAGCCAACGCGATCCAGACGGAGGTAAGGCTTCGATGCGTGGCGTATACGAGCTCCTGAGGCACACTCGAGCCGAGAGGTAAGGCCCGGCGCGGGCCCTCGTCACCTCACCCGGCGTGCGCCGCCGTGAGACCGCCCGGGGGTGGTCCGGCAGGCAGTTGGATTGCTTGAGCGTTGCGGGCCAGCAGGTGTCGAGGCGGGACGCCCCGGGCACGTCACCTGGCACCGGATGGTGCCGCACAAGGCCCGGCTTGTCCGCCGGGCCGCCGAATATCGGCAAATGAATTTGAGGGGCCGGCACCGCCGGCCCCTTCTTCTTGCGCCCCACGCCGCAAACGGCGTGGGGGTCCCTCCCCTTCTCACAGAGGCTCGCCGCCCCTCGCGGGCGCGGCTCAGCCGCGCTCGGCTCACCCCGCCAATGGGCATGCTTGCTATGGGGCCGGACGGCTCACCGCCGGGTGCCCCGCCCAGGCGAAGCGGAGCGGTCGGTCGGCGGCGCGGGTGATCCCCACCCGGGGGGCGACGGCGAGCGGCACCACGGTCTCCCTCTCCAGGATGCGGAGGCGCGAGCCGGGATCGCAGAGGTCGAGGCCGTTGTCCGCCAGGGTCAGGCCGAGGCCCGCGCCGAGGTTGCCGGGGCCGCTCAGGAGGGTCGAACGGGCCGGCTGCCGGCCGCCGCGGACGCGCCGGGCGCGGACCACCTCCTCCCCCACCTCGACCGCGGCGGCACGGAGCAGGACGGCACCCGCGACGCCCTCCGGCTCGCAGACGACGTTGGCGCAGAAGTGCATCCCGTAGGAGAGGTAGACGTAAAGGTGGCCGGGAGGGCCGAACATGATGGCCGCCCGGGGGGTGGGCCCCCGGTGGGCGTGGGAGGCCGGGTCCTCCACTCCCAGGTAGGCCTCAACCTCGACGACCACGGCGCGGACCTCCCGAGGCGTACCCGGGTCACAGAGCAGCCTCGACCCCACAAGGGCGGTGGCGACCTCGTGGGTGGGCCCGGCGAAGAATCCCCGACCGAGCGCCGGATCGTTCGCCGAGTTCGCGGGTGCGGCCATGACCCAGGAGCGCATCGGCCCCATGGTAGGTGGGGCCGATGCGCTCAGCTCGCCTGGTCCAGCCGGTCGATCCGGTAGCCGACGCCGAAGACGGTGGTGATGCGGAAGGGCAGCCTGTCGAAGCGCTCGAACTTCTCCCTCAGCCAGCGCACGTGGACGTCCACGGTCTTGTGGTCGCCGTAGAACTTGCTGCCCCAGATCCGCTGGATGATGACCTGGCGGGACTGCACCTTGCCCGCATTGAGAAGGAGCAAGGAGAGGAGGTCGAACTCCTTGGGTGCGAGGTGCAGCTCCTCGCTGTCGACGTGCACGGTGCGGGCGCCGCGGTCGATCCGGAAGTTGTCCAACTCCTCGATCTCGCGCGCGTCGGCACGTTCCTTGCCGGACATCTCCGCGCGCCGCAGCGTGGCGGAAACGCGCGCCAGCAGCTCGTTGAGCGAGAAGGGCTTGGTGACGTAGTCGTCGGCGCCGACATGCAACCCGACCACCTTGTCGAGCTCGCTGCCCTTGGCGGTGAGCATGATGATGGGCACCGTCATCTCCTGGCGGAGGATCCGGCACACCTCGAGCCCCGACAGCTCGGGGAGCATCAGGTCGAGAAGGATGAGGTCCGGTCGTTGCCGTCGCGCCGCCGAGAGCGCCTCGGTGCCGGTGCTCGCCTCGCTGATGACGAAGCCTTCCTGGCTCAGGTTGTAGCGGAGCGTCTGCCGGATCGAGTCCTCATCCTCGACGATGAGCACGTGCTTGGCGGGCGCGCTCATGAGACGGGCTCCGCAGCCGGCGGGTACGACGTGGTGAGAGCGGTCGCGCAACTCATCGGCAAAACCATTATGCAGCGGTCGTCGGCCGCGGGGTCGAGCGGCACCGTGCAGCACGTCGCAACCTTATCGGGACATTAACGCCGGGGTTCGTTTGCGGTCAGAGATTATCGGAAGATTAAGCGAGGATTGTCGGATCACTAACGCGTGGCTACGGTGTGCCGCTGCCCGCACCGGCACGTCGGAGATGGATAACATCTCATCACTTGGCTACCGATCGCGTCCGTCCCCGCACCGGGCTGACTCCGATGAATCGCACCACGTCATCTCGGGCGGCGAGCCAGACGCTCACCCTGCTGCGGTCGGTCGGCGAGCAGCTGGAGGGAGGCCATGGACTGATCGCCGTGGACAGGAGCGGACGGATCCTGCTGGCGACTCAGGAGGCCTGCCGTCTCCTCGATCTCTCCGGCGAGGGCGAGGGGCACACGCTCGCCGAGCTGGGCGCGGACTTCCGGCTGCTGCGCGTGATCACGGCGTGCCTCGACGCGGAGGCAGCCGTGGAGCGCGAGATCGCGAGCACGCGCGAGGTGATCGTGGTGCGGGCCTTCCCGGTCCAGAACCAGACGATCGCGGTGATCGTGCTGGTGCGCGACGAGACCCGGCTGCGCCGGCTGGAACGAGTGCGGCGCGACTTCGTCACCAACGTCTCCCACGAGCTGCGCACCCCGATCACCGCGATCCGGCTGCTCGTCGAAACCCTCCAGAAGGGCGCGCTCCAGGAGCCCGAGGTCGCCGCCGGCTTCGTCCACCGCATCGCGCTCGAAGTTGGTCACATGGCGCAGATGGTCGAGGAGCTGCTCGAGCTGAGCACCATCGAGTCGGGGCGCCAAACGATGAAGATGGAGCCGGTCCCGGTGGTCGATCTGATCCGGACCGTCGATCGGCTGTTGCCGCTCGCCGAGGAACGTCTGATCGACGTCACGGTCGACGTGGACCCCGCCACCCCCCCCCTTCTCGGTGACTCACGACGGCTCGGTCAGGTGCTGCGCAACCTGGTCCACAACGCCATCAAGTTCACGCCGCCGGAGGGCCGGATCACGGTCAGCGCCCGGCCTCTCCTCGAGCAGAGCCGCGTCGAGCTGGTGGTGCGCGACACCGGGATCGGCATCCGGCCCGAGGACCTTCCGAGGATCTTTGAACGCTTCTGGAAGGCCGACAGCTCACGCCAGCGAGACGGGGAGGGATCGGGTCTCGGGCTGGCCATCGCCCGCCACGTCGTCGAGGCTCATGGCGGCTCGATCCGAGTCGTGTCGGAGCCGCGCCGGGGGGCCACGTTCATCGTCGAGCTGCCCGCCGCTCCCCGCCAGGCGGCCGACGCGGAGCCCGGATGAGCAGCGAGAGGGCGCCAGCCCAGGCCGACCCCCGAGATGCGGAGCCGAGCCCTTCACCGGTTCTTAATCCGGATGCAACCCGGCCACAATCCCCCAGTTTCTACTCTCGATCCGTGGTCACCGATTCCGCGCAGCTAGCAAGGACCAACGTCGCCACCAAAGAGGAGGTCTCGGAGGGCGTCGCGATCGAGGGTCTGACCGTCAAGTTTCGCGGCACGCCGCTCATCGACGGCATCACCACTCTCTTCGAGCCCAACAAGGTCACCGCCATCGTCGGCCCCACCGGCTGCGGCAAGACCACGCTGCTCCGCTCCATCAACCGGATGCACGACCACGTCACCGGCATGCAGGTGAGCGGATCGGTGGTCGTCGAGGGTGTGGACATCTACGGCCCGGACGTCAACGTCCGCGAGGTGCGCCGCCGGGTGGGGATGCTCTTCCAACGCCCCAACCCCTTCCCGCGCAGCATCGCCGAGAACGTGGGCCTCGCTCCGCGGGCTCACGGGCTGGCCGACCGCGGCAACGTGCGAGAGCTGGTCCGGGAGAATCTCACCATGGTCGGCCTCTGGGACGCGGTGAGCAACCGGCTGCACGGCTCGCCGTTTGGCCTCTCCGGGGGCCAGCAGCAGCTGCTCTGCCTGGCCCGCACGCTGGCCCTCTCTCCGGACGTGATCCTGCTCGACGAGCCCACCTCGGCGCTCGACCCGGACACCACCGATCACATCGAGTCGCTCATGAAGAAGCTCTCGGAGCACATGACCGTTCTCATCGTCACCCACAACCTCGCCCAGGCAAGTCGCATCAGCGACAACGTTCTCTTCCTCATGAAGGGAAATGTCGTCGAGGCGACGTCGGCGAGGACCTTCTTCCATGACCCGGCGGACGAGAGGAGCCGGGCCTACGTCAGCGGTCGGATCGGATGAGCTCGCACCAGCGGCCCTCATCACCGTCATCACATTCATCCTTCGAAGGGGAGGTCTCATGAACGTTCGTCGACACGCGTCCATCGGGTTTGCGGTGATCACCGGGGCGGTCCTGGTGAGTGCCTGCGGCTCCACGAGCACCGTCACCGCGCCCTCCACGAGCGCGGCCAGCAGTGCGAGCAGCGCTCCCACCGCCGCGGCCGTGAAGACCGGCAACCCGGCCGCTGCGCAGACCCTGTCCGAGGCTGGGTCGAGCCTGCTCTACCCGTACCTGCAGAAGCTCGCGCCCGGGATCACCTCCGCGTTCCCCAACATCACGCTGACCCCCGCCGCCGGCGGCTCGGGTACGGGCCAGTCTGAGGCGCTCAGCGGCACCATCGACATGGGTGGCTCCGACGCCTACCTGAGCGCCGCCCAGGTCACGGCGAACGCGGGCGCCCTCAACATCCCGATCTCGGTGTCCGCACAGGCGGTCAACTACAACCTGCCAGGGATCAACAACCTCAAGCTGAGCGGCAGCGTGATCGCCCAGATCTACTCGGGCACCATCACCACGTGGAACGACCCGGCGATCGCCGCCCTGAACACGGGCGTGACCCTGCCCTCCACCCCGATCGTACCGGTGCGGCGCTCCGACTCCTCGGGTGACACGTTCATCTTCACCTCCTTCCTCAGCGCCACCAACACGACCTGGGCCAGCGGCCCGGCCTTCGGGACCACGGTGCCCTGGCCGGCGGTCTCCAGCGAGCTGACCGCTGCCGGCAACCCTGCCATGGTCGACACCTGCCACAGCACACCGGGCTGCATCGCCTACATCGGTGTGAGCGTCGAGAGCGCCGCCCTGGTGGATGGGCTCGGTGAGGCCGAGCTGGAGAACGCGTCGGGCAGCTACGTGCAGCCCGCTTCGTCGACGATCACCGCCGCGGTGACCGCCGGTGCCTCCAAGGTCCCCGCCAGCCTCGCGGCTTCGTTGATCTACGAGACGGGCGCCCAGGCGTACCCGATCGTCAACTTCGAGTACCTGATCATCAACCCGTCGAAGATCACCACTTCGGACACGGCTCTGGCGATCCGCACCTTCATCGAGTGGGCCATCTCGCCGACAGGCGGCGCCACCGCGGACAACCTCAGCGCCGTGGGCTTCGTGCCGCTGCCCACCACCGTGATACCGCTGGTCAACACCGCGGTCGCACAGATCACCGGCTAACATGATCCTGGTCCGTCGCCGG
>PLAX01000225.1:0-1702 GCA_003135255.1 Candidatus Dormiibacterota bacterium
GAGCTGTGATGAGCGCGCTACGACGGTGTGACGGCTGCATCGAGAACCCCATGCTTGGCCGGCGGTCCGGCAAGGTCTCGGTCATGCGGCAGATGAACGTCCTGCTTGCCGGCCTAGCCGGCCTGGCCGCCCTGGCTGCGACCGCGTCGCCGGTCGCCATGGCTGACGCCTCGAACCCCTCTCCCGCCGGGCTCCCCGCCCACCCCGGTACGGTCCAGGTCCTGCCCGGAGAGACCAGTCCCTCCCAGATCTTCAATCAGAGCGACCTCCCGCTCCAGGCGGGGATCGCCGCCGGCGCCCAGGCCGGCAAGCTCCTCCACCCCAAGATCGACCTCGGTACGCGGACGCCCATCCACGTTCCGGCGAGCGGCACCGGAGCCTCCAACACCTCCAACGGCACCGCCGCGCCGGCCGCTCCCCGCGACCCGGAGATCCTCGGCTTCGCCCAGGCGGGTGAGGTCACGAGCGGGGACTGGCAATCGGACTTCCGGCTCGCGGACCTGACCACCATCGCCTACGACAGCCTCAACCTCAACCCCAACGGCACCGTCATCCAGGACTCCGGCTATCAGGGGTGGTGGAGCGCGCAGATGAGCAGCCTGATCAACGCCGCCCACGCCGCCGGCGACCGCGTGGTGCTCACCATCACCATGAACAACTCGTCGATCGAGACCCTGGTGGGGAGCGAGAGCAACCGGCAGACGGCGATCACCAACATCGTCGAGCAGCTCCAGAGCCGGGGCGGCGACGGTGTCAACATCGACTTCGAGGGGCTCATCCCGGCGGTGGTGCCGAGCGACTTCACCACCTTCGTCGGCGAGTTGCAGTACGCGCTGCGCACCCTGGTGCCGGCTCAGTCCTACCTCACCGTCGACACCTACGCCTCCTCCGCCCAGGGCGGGACGATGATGAACATCAGCGGTCTCCGCCCCTACGTCGACGCCTTCGACGTCATGGACTACGACGTCGACTACGGGCAGACGCTGCCCAATGACCCCCTGAACCCCGTGAACTACACGGCGTATTCGGACAGCCAGGTGGTCAAGGCCTATCTCTCCGAGGTGCCGGGCTACCAGGTGATCCTCGGCATCCCCTACTACGGGTACGCCTACTCGACCACGGGCGAGGGCTTCAACGCGCCGCGGGGCGGCGACAACGGCATCAGCGCGGTCCCCTACTACAACATCCTGTCCGACTTCACCTGCACAACGGAATCGGGATCGCCTGACGGCCTGGTGAGGAACTGGGACGCCCCATCGGAGACGCCCTGGGCGGCGTGGAACAGCCCGTCGCCAGGTGACACATGCGGGGCCGACCACGGCTCCTATCGCGAGCTCTACTACGACAACGCCCAGTCGCTCGGCGACAAGTACGCGCTGGTCAACAGCGACGGGTTGCGCGGCATCGGCATCTGGGCACTCGGCTACGACTCCGGAAGCAGCGACCTCTGGAACGCCATCACCCAGAACTTCAGCGTCGCCCACGGAGCCAGCACCACACCGACGGCACCCGGTCCGGGTGTCCCCGTCGGGCTCGGTGGCGGCCCGCTGGGCGGTGCTCCCCAGGCCGTCTCGTGGGGACCCAACTTCGACGACGTCTTCTGGGAGGGCACCGACGGTGGCCTCTGGCACATGTGGGAGGTCGGCGGCCAGTGGTATGGCCCCGCCAGCCTGAGCAGGGCGGGGGTGATGGCCTCCAACCC
>PLAX01000225.1:1744-5171 GCA_003135255.1 Candidatus Dormiibacterota bacterium
GTCGACGGTGGCCGGAACCCCGTACCCGGTCTCCTGGGGGGTGGGCAACGAGGAGGTCTTCTGGAAGGGCACCGACGGCAGCCTCTGGCAGGACTACTACGTGAACGGCTGGGTGGGGTCGGCCTCACTCGGCTTCGGCGGGCTCGGCTCCGATCCTCAACCGATGACCTTCGGCACCGGCCTGCTCGACGTCTTCTGGCGCACGACCGGTGGCGGGGTCTCGCAGGCGTACTACGCCAACGGGTGGCACGGCTCCTACAGCCTGGGGGCGAGCGATGTCAGCTCCCTCCCCGACGTGGTGGAACCGAGCGCCGGCGACATCGACGTCTTCTGGGAGGACACCTCGGCCAATCTCGACCACGCCTTCTACGCCGGGGGGTGGTATGGCCCATTCCTGGTTGGCGACGGTCCGATGGGGTCGGCGCCCAGCGTGGCGAGCTGGGGCAACGGGCACATGGACATCTTCTGGAAGGGCACCGACGGCAACCTCTGGACGGCGACCTTCTCCAGCTGAGTCGCAGCCCGGGCCGCTGGAGGTCAGTCGATCACCAGGGCCATGTCGGAGAAGGTGGTCCAGAAGCTGTCGAACCGGGCCATGGTGAAGGTGTCGAAGCCGCCGTTGGCGACGTTGAGGAGGCGCACGGTGCCGGCCTGGACGTCGATGCCGCTGAGGACCACGGCGTGCTCGCCGACGGCGTAGGGCACGGCGGCGCCGTCCCAGGCGGTCCACCAGCGGACGCCAACGGCTTGGAAGCTGGCGTCGATCCAGATGATGACGGGGTGGCCCTCGGAGAGCTGCATGTAGACGTCCTGGGCGGTCCAATCCTGCCCCCCTGACGCGTAGTGGCCGAGCGAGGTGGCCACCCGCTCCAGCGGCGGCCAGTAGACGCCGTAGCCGGTGAACGCCGGCTCAGAGCCGTAGACGTTGCCCACGAAGGTCGCCCAGGCATCGCCCCATCTGATGACGTTGCCCCTCACCACGACCGCGGACCGCAGGTCGGCACCGAACTGCCCAAGCAGCCACGATTGCGATACCGACGTCCCTTGCGCCGCCAGGGCGGCCTCCAGCGCTGCCGCCTCGCAATCGAGAGGGTAGCCCATGGATATGGCGGGGACGGGGATGGTTCGGCTGCTGATCCCGATCTGATACCAGTCGTGCCACAGACCCGCATCCGTCCCCTCCCAGAAGACCTCGCTGTGGCCGCTGCCCCACGAGACCGCCGACGGTTGGGTCGCTGGCCCGTCGCCGAGGTCGGCCGGACCGCTCCAGCCGTCGACGTAATCATCGTGCCAGAGCAGGCCGTCCGCGCCCACGTAGACGACCTCGATGTTGCCGAGAAGCGGTGAGGTGGGGGCGGGGTCGCCGGACACGCTGCCGCCCAGCCCGATCGGGCCGGACCAGCCGTCGGAGGAGTAGACGGCCTCCACCAGCGCCGAGTCGGTCCCTCTCCAGAAGACGTTGATGTGGCCGTACCCCGCCGAGACCGGCTGGGGCGCCCCGGCCAGCGGCCCGTCGCCCAGGGACTGCGGCCCGGACCACCCGCCCAGGTACCACGCATGCCACAGGTTGCCGTCGGTTCCCTTCCAGAAGACGTCGATATGGCCCGGGCCCCAGGAGACGGGATAGGGGTCGGAGGCCATCGTCCCGGCTCCGCCGAGGAACTGGGGACCGTGCCAGCCGTTGCTGTACCACATGTGCCAGAGCCCGTTGTCGGTGCCCCTCCAGAAGACGTCGAGGTTGCCGTACCCCCAGGAGATGGCGTGGGGCGAGCCCCCCATCGGCGCCCCGCCGAGCTCGGTCGCACCCGTCCAGACCTCGGGCGCGACGAAGGTGAAGTCGTCAGCGGGGCTGGTGACACTGGTCCCACCGCCGGTGGTGACTGTGACGTCAACGGTCCCCGCGGCCGCGGGTGCAGAGGTGGCGGTGATCGACATCGCCGAGGCAACCGTGAAGCCAGCGGCTGCCACGGAGCCGAACTGGACCCGGGAGGCGCCGCTGAACCCGCTCCCGGTGATGGTCACCGCGGTCCCTCCCGCAGTCGCCCCGACGTCGGGGGACACGCCGCTCACGGTGGGAGCGGTGGCGCCTGAGGGGCTGGGGGTCGGCGTCGCCGCCTCAGAGCTGACGGAGGCGGATGCCCCGGCTGCGATCGCGGCGAGGCAGGCGGCTGCGAGGCGAAGGCCATGCGCGTGGCCCTTCGCGGCGGTGCGAGCGCTGTCTGGCACGTCTCTGATGGGGCGGCCATTGTCCGTCATCCGGGCCGCCTCCACGCAGCGCCGACCGCGGCCCGGCGGTCTCACGGGTGGAAGGCGTGCCAGAGCGATCCGTTGGTCCCAGCCCAGAAGACATCCGCATTCCCATTGGCCCAGCTCATAGCCGAGGGTTGTCCGCTGAAGGGTCCGTCGCCGAGAGACTGGAGCGAGAGGCCGCCCGGACCCGATGAGGCCAGCGAGAGCCCGTCACTGGTGTCGTTCCAGAATACGTCCAGGGTCCCGGGCGCGGTCCGCACCGGCACCGGGTCGGAGGCGAGGCTGCCGCCCCACCCCACCGGCCCCTGCCAGCCGTTCGAGAACCACGCCTCCCAGAGGCCGCCGTCGGTGCCCTTCCAGAAGACCTCGATCTGACCCGGAGCGACCGAGACGGGGTGGGGCGCCGAAGCGAGGGGCCCGTCGCCGAGAACCACCGGCGAGCTCCATCCGTCCGCGTAGTACTGATGCACCAGGTCGCCGGAGGCGTCGGCCCAGAAGACGTCGATGTTCCCGGGGCCCCAGGAGACCGGGTTGGGGTCGGTGGCAAGCGGGATCTGGTTGCCCAGCGACTGAGGACCGTGCCAGCCGTTCGCGTAGTAGGCGTGCCAGAGCCCTCCGTCGGCCCCCTTCCAGAAGACGTCGACGTTGCCGACACCCCAGGAGACCGGGTGGGGATCGGAGTCCAGCGGGCCGAAGCCCAGGTCGGCGGGCCCCTGCCACCCGTTGCTGTAGTACACCTGCCACAGGTTGCCGTCCGTGCCGCGCCAAAAGACCTCGAGGTTGCCGGGCCCCCAGGAAACGGGGTACGGATCGGAGACCATCGTTCCCGGCGGGGAGAGCTCCTGGGGGCCCTGCCACCCGTTGGAGTACCACTCGTGCCAGAGCCCGCCGTCGCTTCCCCTCCAGAAGACGTCCGTGTCGCCCGCGCCCCACGACGCCGCGTGCGGCGTCCCCACCGGGGCCGCGCCCAGAGAGGCGGCGGGCTGCCAGGAGGTGGCTATCGCGGTCACCTCCGCCGTCCCCGACGAGCCGGACTGGATGAACTCCACCGCCGAGATGACGACGCCGGCCACCGGCGCCCCCCCGCCACCGCTCCACGTCTGACCCGGTGCGGTGTCCCACGACCCGACCCCCACCTGGTCGTACGCGGAATCGAGGATGTTGGCACGGTGCGGGG
>PLAX01000132.1 GCA_003135255.1 Candidatus Dormiibacterota bacterium
CTGTCGGCGTCGAGCCGCCCCACCGGGACCAGGCCCGGCACGGGCCCGGGGACAAGCCCCATCACGGTCGGCCTGCGATGGGGATCGCGGACGGTCGTCACCACACCGGCCGGCTTGTTGAGCATCAGCGTCTCGAGGCGGTGGCCGCCCGCGACCGGTCTGCCGTCGACCGAGACCCGGTCCCGCTGCGGGTCGACGGTGGCGCCGAGCGTGGCCCGGGCGCCGTTGACGGTGACGCGCCCGGCGTCGATGAGGCTGTCCGACCCGCGCCGGGACGCCACTCCGCGACGCGCGAGATACCGATTGAGCCGCTCGCGGGTGGCCGCCATCTAGATCCTGGCCGGCGGCGCCGGCTCGTCCTCGGGAGGAGCGGTCAGGGCTTCGGACCACGCCCGCTCCTGCTCCTCGGGCAGCCCGATGCCTCCGGGAAGTGGGGGGAGCTGGTCGACCCGCTCCAAGCCGACGAGCTGGAGGAAACGGAGTGTCGTTCCGAAGAGCCGCGGCTGTCCGGGAGTGCTCGCGCGGCCGATCTCCGCGATCAGGCCTCGCCGCTCCAGGCTCTCCAGCACCGCCTCGCAGTTGACCCCGCGGATCGACTCGATCAGGGCACGGGTCACCGGCTGGCGGTAGGCGACGATGGCGAGGGTCTCCAGCGCCGGGCGGCTCAGCCGGGCCGGGCGCTCGGGGTTGAGGGCTCGCTGGACCGCCCACGCCGTCTCAGGGCGGGTCACCAGCTGCACCTGGTCGCGGTGGCGCTGCAGCATCAGGCCGCGCCCGCGCAGCTGGCCGGCGAGCGACTCGGCCGCCCTGTCGACGCGCTGGGAAGGCTGCCCGAGTATCCCGGACAGCTCGCCGAGGGTCACCGGACGGTTGAGCACGAAGCACACCGACTCGAGAGCCAGCGCGAGGTCCTCGGGTTCGCTGCCCGCCACCCAGTCGGGNNCTTCCTCCTGGTCGAGCGCATCCTCCGCGTCGAACACCGGCCCGCCCGGGTCTGCGCCGGGCACGGCGGTGAATGTCAGGTCGTCAGTCACTCTTCCGCACCCGGATGGGACCGAAGGGCTCGGGCTGGTCGACCACCGCCAGGCCGCGCTTCAGCAGCTCGAGCAGGGCGAGGAAGCAGGCGACCGCCTCCAGCCGGGTGGTCACCTCGGCGAAGATCGCCTCGAACTCCACCGCCCCGCGACCCAGCAGATCCACCAGCCATGCGACCTTCTCCTCGACCGAGAACGTGATCATCCCGACCGGCAGCGGGGCTGCGTCCTGCAACCGCTCGAGCACCTGCCGGAAGGCCGCCGCAAGCCGATCGGGGGGGATGCGCAGCCGCTCCAGGGGCAGGACCTCGGGGGCGACCAGACCGAGGAAGCTGCGCTCGCCCGTCTCGGCGGGCTCGAGCAGGAGCGCCTCCATGGCTGCCCGGAAGAGCCGGTACTCGGCGAGGCGCCTCCCCGCCTCGGACTCGACCACGGCCTCCTCCTCGTCGAGCTCGGCGGTACCCTCGGTGACCTTCGCCGCCTTCATGGAGAGGAGGCGGGCCAGGAGCCCCAACGCCTCCGCCGCGTCGCGAAGGTCCCCTCCCAACTCGCTCCCGGTGAGCTGCCGGCTCACCTGGGTGGTCACCTGGGCGATCGGGAGGTCACGCAGGTCGACGTCGCCACGCTGGGCGGCGAGGACCAGCTCCTCCAGGGTGCCGCTGAATCCACCCACCTCGACGGGGAAGCGGCGAGGCCACCCCGAACGGGTGCCGGCGGGCGCGCTGTCACTCATGGCGGCCCATGGTACGTGGTCGCCCAGCCGGGCGAACCCGAGGCCGGCGGCAGGCCCCGCCCCGTCACCGACGGACGTCCGGCCCTCCGCGCGCAGAGGTCAACCGACTCCCTGGTGGGCTCCGGCGCTGGCATTGCCCTCGCGGAGCAGCTCCCCGGCGCGCGCCATCGCGGCCGCGGTGGTCCGGCCCGACATCATCCGGGCGATCTCTGACACCCGCTCCTCGCCGTCGACCCGGCGCACCGTGCTCTCGACAGCGCCGCCGCCTCCCAATCGGGAGACCAGCAGGTGCCAACCGGCACGCGAGGCGATCTCGGGGCGGTGGGTGACCGCGAGGACCTGGCGGCCCCGGCCGATATCGGCGAGAAGGTCGCCGACTCGCGCTGCCGTCTCGCCGCCCACCCCGGTATCGACCTCGTCGAGGACCAGCAGGGGCTGGCCGCCCTCTCCCCCGGCGGCGGCGAGCGCCAGCACCAGCCGGCTGAGCTCTCCCCCGGAGGGCCCTTCGTCGAGGGGCAGCGGCACCCCGCCGCGATTGGCGGCCAACCGGAACTCCACCTGGTCGACGCCATCGGCGTCGCAGCGCAGCGGGCCGTCACCCAGGTCGACGCCGTCGGCATCGGCGGCCACGCCGAGGGTCACGCGGAAGCGGGCATCCGGGAGCTCGAGCACGGCGAGGTGCCGTTCCACGGCCTGCTCCAGAGCGTGGGCCGCCTCGCGCCGGGCGGCGCTGAGCCGGCGCGCGGCGGTGGCCGCAGCCGCCTGAGCGGACCGCGCGTCCCCCTCCAGGGCGGCGACATCCACGCCGCCGCGGGCGGCGTCGCAGATCCTCCGGGCATCCTCGAGCACCGAGAGTGCGGCGCGGATCGATCCATGCCGGCGGCGCACCCGGGCCAGCGTGTCGAGGCGGTCCTCGACCGCCTCCAGCCGCACGGGGTCGACCTCCACCCGGTCGGCCAGCCGCCGGGCGGATACGCCGAGGTCGCGCAGTGCCGTGGCCAGAGCCGCCCCCTCCGCGCCGAGGTCGGCGAGGGCCGGATCGACCCCGCTCAGCGCTTCGACGCCGACCAGGGCTCGCTCGAGAAGGTCGGCGGCGCCCGCCTCGTCACCGGTCGCCGCCTCGCCCAGGAGCGTGGCGGCAGAGGCGATGCCGGTGGCGTGGCGAAGGCGCAGCCGCTCGGCGCCGAGATCGTCCTCCTCGCCCTCGCGCAGCCGCAGGGGCTCCAGCTCGGCGATGGTCGCCTCCGCCTCGGCGAGCTCCGCGGCCGTCCTGCGGCTCGCCGCACGCGCCCCGGCGAGCGCCCCCTCGGCGCTGCGCAAGCGGCGGTGGGCGTCCGCCATCACCGCCCGGGCCTCGAGAACGGCATCGCCGCCCGACTCGTCGAGGGCTCTGCGCTGCCACGCCCGCTGCAGCAGCCGGTGACTGGCCCCCTGAGCGGTGACCTCAGCGAGCTGCTCGCCGAGCTCGCGCAGGGTCGCCTGGGAGACGAGGGCGCCGTTGACCCGGCAGGTGGAGCGTCCCGAGCTCCCCGCGTCGCGAGTGAGCGTGACCAGGTCGTCCACGGGGATGCCGAGCCCCGCCAGCATGACGGCGCTCTCCGAGCTCGGTTCAAAGACGGCGCGGACCGAGGTGCCCTCCCCCACCGCCTCGCCCTCGATCCGAGCGCCGAGCGCCCAGCGCACGCCCGCGATGCAGAGCGACTTGCCGGCGCCGGTCTCTCCACTCAGGGCTCCGAACCCGGGATCGCAGTCGAGGCGGGCGTCGCGAACCAGGGCGAAGTTGCGGAGGCGGAGCTCGAGCAGCCGCGTCACCCCCGGTCGCCCTCGGAACCGTGGACGCGGTCGTCCGGCTTGAGCGGCAGACCGAAATGCACCTTGTCCCGCAGCTGACGGAGGAAGGAAGGGGAATCGGCGGAGCGGATCACGCTCAGCTCCGGCCCGGGAGCGATGCGCACCCTCCCGCCCGGGCCGAGGCCGCCCTGGTGCTGCCCGTCGCCGGCGACGTGGACCCGGCCGTGCATCAGGGACACCTCCACGACGGTGACCTCGGGAAGGACGATGGGCCGGGTGATGACCGCATGCGGGGCGAGCGGGACCACGATGATGGCACGCACCCGCGGGTCGATCGGAGGGCCGCCGGCGCTCAGCGCGTAGCCGGTGGAGCCGGTCGCCGTGGACACCACGACACCGTCGGCGTCGAATTCGCCGAGCAGCTCCCCGTCCGCCTCGACCCGCAGCCGCACGAGGCTCACCTCAGGGGACTTCAGGGCGATGTCGTTGAGCGCCAGGAGGACGCGACTCCCGCCGAGGCCGTCCCCGCCGCCGCCCTCGCCCGGGTCGATCTCCGCCGCGAGCATGCCCCGCCGTTGCCGGACGGTCCGGCCATCGGCGAACGCCTCGATGGCAGCGGGAAGCTGGTCGAGCTCCATGTCGGTGAGGAAGCCGAGCCGGCCCCGGTTGACGCCGAGGACGGGGATGTCCCGGGGCGCCGCCAGCCGGGCGCCGAAGAGGAAGGTCCCGTCGCCCCCGATCGTGACCAGCAGCTCCGTGCCCTCGGCATGCTCGGCGACGTCCTCGACCGGGCGGACCTTGGTCGTCCAGGTGCGGTACCCACTGCGGACCGCCGCCTCCACAGCCGCACTCACCGTGTCGGGGCTCTCCGCCGGGTGCAGCAGGAATCCGATGGCGCCGCGGGTCATCGCTCCACCTCAGGGCCGCCCGGCGACGTCTCGGGCAGCCGGAAGCGGATCAGCAGCTCCTGGTTGCCCCGGGTGCCGCGGATCGGGGCAGGGATCGGTCCCGCCGTCTGCGAGGCTCCCAGCTCACTCACGCACCACTGCAGGAAGGCCACGGCGCCAGCCTCCGCCGCCGCCAGATCCCGGACGATCCCGCCCCGGGAGACGGCATCGCGGCCCAGCTCGAACTGGGGCTTGAAGAGGGCGACCACCTCGGCCCCCGGTGCCAGGCGCGCCACCGCCGGCAGCACGAGGCGCAGCGAGATGAAGGAGAGGTCGAGGGTCACCAGGGTCGGAGCCTCGCCCGGCAGCCTCTCCAGGTAGCGCAGGTTGGTCCGGTCGAGGATGGAGACCCGGGGGTCACCGGCCAGACGGGTGAGGAGCTGGCCGTGACCGACGTCGACGGCGTAGATCCGCGCCGCTCCCCGCGAGAGGAGCACATCGGTGAAGCCCCCGGTCGAGGCTCCGGCGTCGAGGCAGACACGGTCGCCGCAGTCGACACCGAAGGCGTCGAGGGCGGCCACCAGCTTTTCCCCGGCCCGGCTCGCCCACGGGCTCCCCTCCCCCACCATCCGCAGCTCCGCGGCCTCACCCACACGCTGCGCGGCACTCCGGGCCTGCTGCCCGTCGACCTCGACCATGCCGGCGGCCACCAGGGCCTGGGCGCGCTCGCGACTGGCGGCGAGGCCGCGTTCCACCAGGACGAGATCGAGACGCTGCACGGTGACTGTCATCAGAACGGTATTTCGTCAGGGTCGATGTCCAGCGCGTCGCCTCGGTGCGGGGCCGGCGTGAGTGGCGCACCGGGGGGGACGATCGGGAGCTCCGCGCCCTCGCGCTCCGGCTCGAGCGGCTTCTCCGTGATCCGCCCGCCGGCGCCGACCACCAGCTGGGTGACCTTCTGCTCGGTGCGGTCGAGCAGGCTCCCGCAGTGCTGGGCCAGCCGGGCGCCCCGCTCATAGGCGGCGATGGCCTCGTCGAGGGCCACGGCGCCGCGCTCCAGCCGCTCGATGATCTGGTCGAGCTCGGCGAGCGCCCGCTCGTAGCTCAGCCCCTCGATGTCGTCCCCGGCGGGTCGCACCCCGGCGGCCTCGCTGCCGTCGCCTTTCATCCTCTCTCCCCAGTGTCGTGCCCGGTATCGTACATGCGTTCGTCGTGGTCTGTCGAGCCGGTGGACTCGACCGTGCTGATGACGAGGCCCTGAGCCAGGCGGGTGCGGAGGCGCTGCCCGGACCTTACCCTTGCCGGCTCGGTGAGCACCGCGCCACTCG
>PLAX01000200.1 GCA_003135255.1 Candidatus Dormiibacterota bacterium
ACCAGGCGAAGAGCGGCGTGTACCACGCCTGGTCGGAGAAGACCGGCGTCCCCGACCCGGGCTCCGAGGTCATGCCGGCGAAGCTGGTGGGCGGGGCGGCGACCAGCCCGGGAAGGGCGTGGAGGGTGCCGGCGGTGATGCCGATGCCGTCGGCGGGATTCGTGATGACGTAGCCGGCGCTGCACTGCCCGGACGTGTAGTGGGCGTCGGTGCAGGCGTCGTGGAGCGCGCCCACGAAGCCGAGCCCCCCACCCAGGAAGCAGATCAGGACCGTGAGCACTCCCACCGACATGCGCGCCCCGAGCCGCTCGGCGAGGCTCACCACCAGGAGCACCAGCACCACCGCGAGGATCACCTGGGGCAGCCAGAGCGACGGACCGTCGCCGAGACCGAGGCGCATCAGCATCCCCGAGGTGAAGTCGGGGAGGAAGGGGTAGTAGAGCGGGGTGCCGCTCATGATCGGGTTCTGGGGCGGGAAGTTGTGGGCCGTGCTGAAGCTGGACGCCGTGATCAGGTGCTGCGCCCAGTCGGGGATCCAGTACCCGGTGACCAGATCGCCGGCGGTGTCCTGGGACATGGCCCGGGAGAGGAGCAGGGTGAATGCGACCGCCGCGACCACGGCGATGACCGCCAGGGCCAGGGTGCCGCGGGACCGGCCTCGGGCATCCTCCAGGGACGCCTGCCAGGTGGCGACCACGCTGACCCGGAGCCGCCAGGCCAGCAGCAGCGATCCTCCCCCCACGATGACCGGCGCCAGCAGGATCGATGCCGGGCCGAGGCCGATGCCGATGCTGAGAAGGAAGCAGACCGTTGCATCGAGCGCGAAGGCGGCGATGGTCGCGATGGCGAGCCGCTCGCCGAGCCGGAGCGGGGTGACCACCAGGCCGAGCACGGCAAAGCCGGAGGCGGCACCGAGGAGGGCGAGCAGCAGGAGGAGCGCGGTGCTACCCGGCCCCGTCACCTGGTGACCCCGAGCGGCGGCCGGAGCGCAGGGCTCCCCGGACCGGTCATGGCCCTACCAGGCGTCCACCCATAGGCGCATCTGCTGGTCCGGAGTGGTCAGCGGGATGGCGGTCCACACCGGGTAGAAGAAGATGAAGGCGGCGACCACCGCCGCCACTCCCGCATAGGCGAGCGGGGCCAGCGACCACCATCTGCCGGCAGCGAAGAAGCGCACGTGGCGCAGCGCGGCGAGAGCGTAGGCGAGGCCCAGGGCGAGGAAGATGAGCATCCCCAGAGCGTGGTAGTAGAAGAGGACGCGCGCCTTGTTGCCCGGCACCCACATCATCCACGAGGCGATGTAGCCGAGGACGATGAAGGCGGGCACGAAGCGGCGTGAGACGACCGCGAAGACGCCCGCACACGCGCAGAAGACCCCGAGGCCGAGGAAGCCGAGGTAGAAGAGTGGGCCCACCGGGCCGATGGGCCCGGGCTGGGTGCGGGTGATGAGGTCGATGCCCGGCTCGGCGGCGTGGAAGGTCAGGATCATGGTGACGAGCGACACCACCATGAGCGCGCCGACACATACGCGGAACCACTTCGCGCCCGCCATCATCCGCCACACGCAGAAGAGCAGACCGAGGATGCCGAGCCACCACACCGCCGGGTTGCCCATGTTGGTGATGACACCCGTGCCCGTGACGCTGGGTGCGTCGAGCAGCGGAGCGCTCTGGTAGTACATCAGCACCGGGTGCTCCATGATCGGCCAGGTGTACCAGCGGGATGCGTAGGGATGTCCGTGGCACTCCAGCTCCTGGTAGCGGAGGCTCGCCTCGTTGATGGCGATGATGTTGGAGATCGCCTGCACCGGGTTGGGGACGGTGACGCCGTCCGCCTTCGTCACCGGGACCTGCAGGATCTTGACGTTGTTCGGGTACGGCGCCGTGGTGAGGCCCGAGACGTTGGGATTGCAGGCGACGAACTGGTAGACGTCGTCGTGACCGATGGTCAGGTAGCGCGACCAGCTGGCGCAGAAGATCACCACCACCAGAGCGAGACCGGCCGCGTAGTGGAGCCACGCCCTCGACCCGGCCGCCTCCTTCCAGAGCACCGTCTCGTGGCGGCGCGCCCCGGCCAGTCGCCGGAGGGCGGGGAGGATCCCGGCTGCGTAGGGGGCCAGCCAGCGGAGCAACACCAGTCCGGCGATCACCACCAGTGGAGCGACGGCGGTCAGCTTGGCCGCGAATGCCAGCCCCAGACCGACGGCCAGGAGGTAGAGGGTGACCCGCCACTGGCGGCGCGTCCTCGCCTGCCAGTGGAGCAGGAATAGATACCAGGCCAGCGCGGTGAAGAAGATCGCCGGCATGTCGAGAAGGCCCAGCCGGGACTCGACGAAGGCCAGCCCGTCGAGGCAGAGCAGCAGCGACGCGACGATGGCGAAGAAGCGGTCGCGGCGCAGCCGCAGCGCGATCAGGTACATCAGGCCGCAGAGCAGGCTGCCGGTCAGCACCGCGGTCATCCGCCAGCCCCAGGTGTTGAAGCCGAGGATCGCGATCGACGGGGTCATCAGCAGCTTGACCAGGGGGGGTTCGGGGTCGAAGTAGCTGATCGCCGGGGAGTGGAGATCGTCGGCGGCGTCGGTCGGGAAGTACACCTCGTCGAAGACCTGGCCGCACGCCTTGATGGTCTTCTTGCCGACGGGCACCTCCTCGCAGGCGCTGGAGGCACTGTTGTGGGCGTTGCCGACGCCGAGGATCTGGATGGCAGGCACCGACGTCGCGTTGCCGCCCAGGAAGTTGGGCAGGATCGGGCTGCCCCAGCGGAGCAGGAAGGCGAGCAGGGTCAGCGCTATGACCAGGGCGACGTCGACGCGGGTGAGGTCGAGGAAGCCGCGCAGCCCGGCCCTGACCAGAGGACGATCGTCGGTCGCTGTGAAGGCGGGCGCGGCGGGCACCGGGGCCTCCGCCGGCTCCTCGGCGGACGGTACCGGCGACGTGCTGCCGGTGGTGGCGTCCGGGGGCATCCCGGGCGGGGGCTCCTCGGTCATCGCCGCCGGTTCCTCCGCCGCGAGCGGCTGGGGTTCGGGCGGGTCTCCGGGCCCTCGGCGCGCCGGTGCGGGGAGACTGCCGCCTCGATCTGGCGCTGAAGCACGGCGGCTCCGGCAAGCGGGATGACCAGCTCGTCGTCGAAGACGCAGCGGCGGGTGAGCAGGCGGCGGAGGCGGGCGGTGTCGGGGTGGCGGAGCTGGAGGACGAGGGCGTCGACACCGGCCAGGCCCTTGGGCGTCCGGGCCCGTCCCTGGACCGCCGCGGCGAGCTTCGCGATCCGAGCCCGGCGCACCTCGACGAGGTCGATGCGCACCGTCACGGTCAGGTACCGGAAGACCAGCTGCCCGCCGTCGAGCCGCGCGTAGCTGTAGCGCTGCCGCATCCAGAGCGAGATGGCCAGCCCGAGGGTCAGCGCCGCGAAGACGAGCCAGACCTGCCCCGCCCCCTCGTCCTTCCGGGACCCGACGACGGCGCCCAGCACCACGCAGAGCACGCCGACGGCCGTCAGTGAGTACCCATACCGGCGCCAGCGGTCACGGTCGTAGAGGTTGGTGAAGCGCTGCTGCATCGATTTCGGCGCCGAGCATAACCGGGCGGGGCCTCGCGTCACCGGCACCCGATCAGCGGCGCTGGCCGTTCCAGCCCGGCGTCCAGCCGCGCACCCGGTCGCTACGCCGCGATGGCGACCATCCGGTCGAGGGCCCGGCGCGCCTGCGACGCCACCGGCTCGGGCACGCTGACCCGGGGTTCCATCCGCTCCAGGCAGGCCGCGACCTTCTCCAGGGTGATCTTCTTCATGTAGGGGCAGACCGCGTCCTCGGACGCCGGCAGGAAGCGCTTGCCCGGAGCCAGCAGATTCATCCTGTGAAGGATGCCCACCTCGGTCGCCACGATGAAGGTGGTGGCCGGCGACTCCACCGCCCTGCGCACCATCCCCTCGGTCGAGGCGACGATGCAGCTCGAGCCCTGGTAGTCGCCGTGGCCGAGGCGATAGAGGGTCGCGGAGGTGCAGCCGCATTCGGGATGCAGGAGCAGCTCGGCGTCGGGGTGGCGGCGGCGGGCAGCCTCCAGGTCGTCGGGATCGATGCCGGCGTGGACGTGGCACTCACCCATCCAGACCTGCATCCGGCGCCCGGTCACCCTCTCCAGGTGAGCACCCAGGAACATGTCGGGGCAGAAGAGGATCTCGGCGTCCTCGGGGATGGCCCGGATCACCGCCTCGGCGTTGGACGAGGTGCAGCAGTAGTCGGATTCGGCCTTGACCTCGGCCGAGGTGTTCACGTAGGAGACCACCACCGCGCCCGGATGCTGGGCCTTCCAGGCGCGCAATTGGTCAGCGGTGATGGTGTCGGCCAGCGAGCACCCCGCCTCCAGATCGGGCAGGAGGACCGTCTTCCCCGGTGAGAGGATCGCGGCGGTCTCGGCCATGAAGTGGACCCCGCAGAAGACGATCACCTCGGCGTCCGTCCGGGCGGCCTGGCGCGAGAGGTTGAGGGAGTCGCCGACGATGTCGGCGATGTCCTGCACCTCGGGGAGCTGGTAGTTGTGGGCGAGGATGACCGCGTTGCGCTGGCGGCGCAGGCGCTCGATGCGGGCGGCGAGCTCACGAGCGGGGGCGCCGGAAAGGGCGGCGTCGGGGCGGGCGAGGGCGACGGCCATGCGGTCTCCTGGGTGGATTCCGATCTCTACAGGTTTAGGTCAACCTGACTTTATGTCAAGTATACCTTAATTGCCCGGCGTGGTCACCAGGCCCGCCGGCTCGCCATCGCACCCTGTCCGGCAGCACGGCCCGTGTGGGTGCGGATCAGCGGGCGGGCTGCCGGCAGCCGGCCGGCGGGAAGCGGAAATCAGACGGCCGTCACCGAGATCCTGCTGGCGCCGCCGCTCACGTCCAGCTCGTAGCGGTCGGCCGCCTGCTCATAGCCGGGGCTGTCCAGGGTGGCGGGGGCGCCCGCGGAGCCGAGCTGCCGGCCGTCGACGCTGAGCCGGCTCAAACCCCCGATGACGCGGATGCGAAAGGGCACGCCGGCCGGTCGAGAGAGGGTGACGCGGCTGGCCCCACCGCGGATGCGGAGCGGCACCGTGCCCTCGGGGCGGGGCAGGCGGACGTCGATGCGGCTGGCACCGCCGGTGAGGCTGAACCCCGTGACCCGGGCCGCCGTCAGGTCGGCGTCCACCTCCGAGGCACCGCCGCGGACGTCGACATCCCAGGGGATGGCCCCATTGATCAGCACCTCGCCACGCCCCGCCCCGGCGGAGAAGAGGCCGGGGAAGGTCATCGTCACCGTCCCCCCCTGCACGCGAACCCGGGGGGCGCGGCGGTCGAAATTGGCCCGGAAGAGTTCCGACATGCGACCGTCGGCCCGGATCCGAAACTTGGAGAGGTTGCCGACGATCTCCAGGCGACCGGCGGTCACCGCCCCGAGCGGCGTCGACAGCCCATCGGATTCCTCGCCGCCCGCCTGGCCAGCCGCTCGCAGCCGGGCGGTGATGGCCTGCGTCGCCTCGGCGCTGCGCGTGGCGTAGTCCGTGAGCAGGGCGAGCTGGGCGTCGTCGTACCCCGCGTACAGCTTCTCGACGGCGGCGCCGATGGCGGCGTACTCGGCGACGACGCGCTCCATCCCGTCGGGAACGAGCCGAGCGATGACCCGCCGCCGGTCCGCGGGGTCGGGCTCGCGGCGCACGATCCCCGCCCGCTCCAGGCGATCCAGAACGCCGGTCACGGCCCCGGTGGTCAGGCTGATCAGCTCCGCCAGGCGTCCCGCGGTCATCGGCCCCTCGATGTCGAGGAGGTTGATGGCGTGGAGATCGGTGGCGCTCATCCCCAGCCGCTCGGCGATGGCCTGGTTGTGCAGGACCGTCCAGGCCACCTGGCGACGCACCGCCTCGGTGAGGCGGCGGATCAGGTCGGCACGGGCGGGGGTTGACTCTGGCTTGGACATTTGCTTAGCATGTCGATAGCTTAGCTACTAAGATATCACCCAGGAAGATCCGATCACGCGAGAAGTATGGCAGCCGCGGATCGGTCCCCTCAGTTGTGCAAGGAGACCCGTGAGATGAGTGACCCTGAAGACGACGATCCCCTCCGGATGTTCCGGTGGTACGGGTTCGGGTCCCCCGCCGGCCCCGCCATTCTGCTCGTCGGCCTCGGTGCCTTCTTCGCCCTCCTCGGCGAGGCGGTGGCGCTGCCACTCTCGCTCTTCCGATGAGCGCGGCCCCGCGCCGGCGCTTCCAGCTCCCCGAGATGGAGGGACGGACAGCGCGCTGGTACGCGCGGCAGTGCGGCTCGGCAACCCAGATGGCCGAGTACCGCCAGGAAGCGGCGCGCCTCACCGCCGGCCTCGCCAGCGGGGCCAAGGTGCTGGAGGTGGCCCCCGGGCCCGGTTACCAGGCCGTCGAGATGGCGAGGGCAGGAGTCGCACGGGTGACGGGGCTCGACATCAGCCGCACCATGGTGGAGATCGGCACGCAGACAGCCCGCCAGGCGGGGGTGCACGTCGAGTTTCGCCAGGGCGACGTCTCCGCCATGCCCTTCGCCGCCGAGTCCTTTGACCTGATCGTCTGCCAGGCCGCGTTCAAGAACTTCAAGCAGCCGGTCAGCGCCCTCGACGAGATGCACCGGGTGCTCCGCCCCGGCGGGAGGGCGGTGATCCAGGACATGAATCGGGAGGCGACCCGCGCCGATATCGCGCGCGAGGTCGCGCGGATGCGCCTCAACCGGGTCAACTCGTTCGTGACCAGGCTGACTCTCTCCACCATGCTCCGGCGCCGCGCCTACTCGCCGGCCTCCTTCCGGCGCCTGGCGGCCCAGACCGCATTCGGCGGCTGCGAGACCCACACCTCGGGGATGACCCTCGAGATGCGGCTGACCAAGGCGGCGGCGGCGTAATGGGGACCGGGAGCGTGACGCCCGCGGGCGGTGGGCCTCCGCCGGGTTCGGTGGTGGTTGGGCCGACCTGGCAACCGGGAGCCGCCTGCGCGGTGCGGGTGACGGGCCTGCGCAAGGCGTTCCCTGGCAAGGGCGGGCGGGTCGAGGCGCTCCGCGGCGTCGACCTCTCGGTCCCGGCCGGCGAGATCTACGGCTTCCTGGGCCCCAACGGGGCCGGGAAGACCACGGCGCTNNGTCGGCAGCCATCCCGCCGCGGTGCGCCGGCGCATCGGCTACGTCGGCCAGCGGGGCGGCGCCGACATCGAGGCGACGGGGCGAGAGAACCTGGTCCTGCAGGGCCGGCTGTACGGGATGGGACGGCACGAGACGGAGCGCCGCGCCGACGAGCTGATCGAGCTACTCGACCTGGGGTCGTTCTGCCGGCGCATCGCCCGCACCTACTCGGGCGGTCAACGGCGGCGGCTCGAGGTGGCGCTCGGCATCGTGCACCGCCCCGACGTGCTCTTCCTCGACGAGCCCACCCTGGGGCTCGACCCCCAGAACCGGGCCAACCTCTGGGACCAGCTCCGCCGTCTGCGCGACACCGGCACGACCGTCCTCCTCACCACCCATTACCTGGACGAGGCGGACCAGCTCAGCGATCGGGTCGCCATCATCGACCACGGGCTGGTGGTCGCCGAGGGGCCCCCGGAGGATCTCCGGGGGCGGTATCCGGCTGGGGTCACCATTACGCCGCGCCCGGGATTCGCGGATCTGGCCACGGTCACCGCCGAGCTGGGACGCGAGCCGCTCGTCCGTGAGGCCCGTATCGACGGCGAGACCATCCGGGTCGACCTCGACAGCGCCACCACGGGGATGGCGGCGATCTTTGACCTGCTGCGAGCCCGAGGCGTCGAGGTCCAGGGGGTCTCGCTGCGGGAGCCCTCACTCGACGACGTCTTTCTCCACGAGACCGGACGTTCCTTGCGCGACGCCGGCCCGGCGGCCACGGAGGCGATCGCATCATGACCTTCCTGCTGCAGACCACCCTGCTCGCCCGCCGGCGCATCCTGGAGACGCTCCGCCAGCCGATCTGGGTGTTCATGGGTCTGAGCGTCCCCCTCATGTACCTGGCCCTCTTCGCCCCCTTGCTCAAGCCGCTGGCGGGCGGTCCGGGCTTTCCAGGCGGCAGCGTCCTGGACGTCTTCGTGCCCGGCATCCTGGCCCTGATGGCCTTCGGATCCGGGATGGGCGCCGGCTGGATCGTCATCGGGGAGCTGGAGTCCGGCGTCATCGAGCGACTGCGGGTCACCCCGGCGAGCCGGCTGGCCCTGGTGCTCGGGACGATCCTCCGCGACGTGCTGATGTTCGTCGTGCCGGCGGTCCTGGTGCTGGTCGTCGCCACCCCGTTCGGCTTCCACCCGCACTGGGCCGGCCTCGCCATCCTGCTCGGTCTGCTCGCCCTGCTCACGGCGGCGTGCTCAGCGGCGTCGGCCGCCCTGGGGATCACCCTCAAGCAGATCGGAAGCCTGGCCGCCGTGGTCACCGGCCTCCAGCTTCCGCTCACGCTGCTGGCCGGCGTGCTCCTCCCCCTCTCCCTGGGGCCCGGCTGGCTGCAGGGATTGGCGCACGTCAATCCGATGTACTACGCCGTCGAGGCGGCTCGCGACCTGGCGGCGGGGAACCTGGCCTCGGCGACCGTCGCCGAGGGTTTCGGGGTCATGGGGGCGGCGGCCCTGCTCGCGATCTGGTGGAGCACGCGCGCATACCGGCGCGCCATGGCCTGAGGAAGGGGCCCGCACGGACAGGGGCGTCTGCCTGCCTCTGGACTGACGCGCAGTTCAGAGATACATTGTCGGGTGGGGAGCGCGTGTACAGCGCACTCAGTTGTGAGGAGAGCCACCCATGCAACGCACACCCGGTACGTACGACGCTGCCCAGGCACCGAAACCGCCGGACATCTCCCTGGCCGATCCGGCGCCCCTGGGGCTTGCCGGATTTGGTCTGACCACGCTGATCCTGATGGTCATCGACATCGGCTGGCTCAACGGCGGCGCGACTGTCGGCGTGCTGGCGGTGGCCGCGTCCTACGGAGGCCTCGCCCAGTTCGTCGCCGGCCTCTGGGCGTTCCGCCGCGGCAACACGTTCGCCGCCACGGCCTTCTGCTCCTTCGGAGCGTTCTGGTTCAGCTACGTCCTCCTCGTCTGGTTCTTCGCGGCGAAGATCGCCAGCACGAGTCCGACGGTGTCGACGGCCCAGGTCGTCAACGGGTTCATCGGCCTGTTCCTGCTGTCCTGGGGGATCTTCACCACCTACATGGCCATCGCGTCGCTGGCGGGCGCCAAGGCGGTGACCGTGGTCTTTGTCCTGCTCGCGGTCACCTTCTACCTTCTCGCAATCGGAGCCTGGGGCAACGACGCCGCCGGCGCCGGTTTCACCAGGATCGGCGGGATCGTCGGCCTGCTCACGGCCATCGCCGCCCTCTACACCTCCTTTGCCGACGTCACCAACGCGGCGATGAAGAGGGTCGTCCTACCCACCGGGGCTCCATCAGCCCGCTGACAGGGGCTTCGGCCCCGCCGGGGGATCGGGCGCGACCGGTCCTCCGGATCGGTGGGCCGCGAGCATGACGGCTCACCCGGAGCTGGCACGCAGGAGGGAGGAGGCCGCATACCGCGACCGCCTCCCCCGCGACCGATGTCCCTGGTTGGCTACTCGGCCTTGCCGAAGGCCTGAATGTCCGCCTCCTCCTGCGCGGAGAGCTCGCGGGGCAGCTGCCCGCGCGACAGCTTCTCGGCCTGCACGTGGTGCTTGATCTGCTCCACCACCTCGGGATTGGCCAGCGTGGTGATGTCGCCGACGTCGGTGAAGTTGGAGATGCCGGCGATGACCCGGCGCATGATCTTCCCGGAGCGTGTCTTGGGCATGTCCGAGACGATCCAGACGTTGGTGGGGCGGGCGATCTTGCCGATCTCGACCTCGATCGCCTTGACCACCTTCGCCTCCAGCTCCGCTGATGGTGTGAAGCCGGGCTTGAGAGAGATGTACATCTCGACTGCCTTGCCACGCATCGCGTCGATGACGGGCACCGCAGCCGCCTCGGCGACCTCATTGACGGTGATTGCCGCTGACTCCAGCTCCTTGGTTCCCAGCCGGTGGCCGGCGACGTTGATGACGTCGTCGACCCGTCCCAAGATTCGGAGGTAACCGTCGGCCGCCTGGAGCGCGCCATCGCCGGCGAAGTACGGCCAGTCGTGCCAGTCCTTGCTCTTGAGGTCCTTGCAGTACTTCCGGTAGTAGACCTGTATGAAGCGCTCCGGCTGTCCCCAGATGGTCTGCATGATGCCGGGCCAGGGATTGCGGATGCAGACGTTGCCGGCCTTGCCGCTGCCCGGCTCGACCACCATCCCCTCCTCGTCGAGGATGACCGGGTAGATTCCGAGCGCAGCCGGCCCGCAGCTCCCCGGCTTCATCCCCTGGAGACCGGGGAGCGTCGAGCCCAGGAACCCGCCGGTCTCGGTCTGCCACCAGGTGTCGACGATCACCGCCTCGCCCTTGCCCACCGCGTTGTGGTACCAGCGCCACACCTCGGGCTCGATCGGCTCGCCGACCGTGGTCATGTGCTTGAAGCGGTAGTCGTACTTGGCCGGCTCCTCCGGCCCCAGCTTGCGCAGCATCCGGATCGAGGTCGGAGCCGTGTGGAAGATGGTGACCCCGAGGCGCTCGGCGATGCGCCAGGGACGTCCGGGGTCGGGGTAGGTGGGGACGCCCTCGTAGAGGACGCTCGTGGTACCCAGGGCCAGCGGCCCGTACACGATGTACGAGTGCCCGGTGATCCAGCCGATGTCGGCCATGCACCAGTAGGTGTCGTCGGGGTGGATGTCCTGGTAGTACTTGGAAGTACCGGCCACGTAGGCGAGATAGCCACCGGTGGAGTGCTGCGCACCCTTGGGGTGGCCGGTCGTGCCGCTCGTGTACATGAGGAAGAGGGGAGCCTCCGCAGGCATCGAGGTCGGAGGCACCACGGCGCGCTGATACTGGCCGATGACATCGTCGACGAAGACGTCGCGGCCCTCCACCATCGGGGTCTGCGACGCGTACTCGCCGGCATGGCGCCGGAAGACCAGCACCTTGTCGACCTCCTGGCCGAGCGACGCGGCCCGGGTCACGGCCTCGTCGGCCTTGACCTTGTGATCGACCAGGTCGCCGTTCCGGTAGTAGCCATCGATGGTGACCAGGAACCGGCTCTGGGAGTCGGCGATCCGCTCCCCGCAGGCGGCGCCACTGAAGCCACCGAAGACCTCGGAGTGGATGACCCCGAGGCGGGCGCAAGCCAGCATCGCCACCGGGAGCTCCGGGACCATGGGCATGTGGAGGGTGATCCGGTCGCCGGCCTTGAGGCCGCAGTAATCGCGGAGCAGGGCGGCGAACGCGTTGACCCGGCGGTGCAGCTCACGGTAGGTGATCGTCTGGGTCAGCTCGCCCTCGGGCTCGGGCACCCAGATCAGCGCCGCCTGATTGGCCCGCGTCTCGAGATGCCGGTCGACGCAGTTGTAGCAGGCGTTGAGCCGGCCCCCGGCAAACCACTTCCAGAAGGGCGGGTCACTGCTGTCCAGGGTGGTGTGCCAGTACCGGTCCCAGCTCAGGAGGTCGGCATACTCACGAAAGCACTCCGGGAAGTTCTCCTCCCGGAAGCGTTCCAGGATCGCCGGATCGTGCGCGTTGGCCTGCCCGACGAAGCGCGGCGGGGGCTGGATGTACTCCTCCTCCCGCCAGTGCACCGCGATCTGGGCTTCCGATACCTCGAGCTCTTCCGCAATGGCCATGAGTCACCCTCCGCTCCTGCGGTGATCGGCGAACGCCGCCGTGCCGGACCCGTCCGGAGTCCTCGATCCATCTTGAAACGGGCTTTGCCCGCGGTCAAGCAGGAGCCGCCGGGGAGGACGGTCTGCGCGGCCTCGCGCTCCCGGCTCACGGCGCGACCCGCACCCACGGACGCGCCGTTGCCCGAGGGTGGAGCCTCCCCGCCGCCTCAGCGGTGGGCGATCGCGGCGGTGATGGCCGACACGGTGCCCGACGGGTCGTCCACTCCGATCACCAGCTTGGCGTAGTGCTCGTCATGGAGCCGGATGGCGATCGCCCTGCTGGGGTCGTGGACATCCCAGAACGCCCACTCGCCGTGCTGCAGGAACTGTCCCGCCGTGACCACCCCGGGCAGGTTGGTACCCACCTTCATCCCGTGGAAGACCTCGTGCGCCTCCGCCGGCGCGGTCTCCACCCCGGCGACATGCTGCAGCGGCACCTCGAGCTGGCTCTTGAGAGCGAGGAACTTGTCCGCTCCCCGGATGTGGACGATGAGGTGGTCGGGAGTGATCTCGATGTCTGCCATGGGATGAGCATAGCCCCGCACACGGCGCCAGAATCGTCTCGTGGCGGAAGTCAGCGGGGCCGATCTGCTGGGCGCTCTCACCGAGGCGTACCGGGCCGTCAGCGTGGTCGTCTCGGAGCTGGCGGTCGACGACTGGGCGCGGCCGACGCGCTGCGAGGGATGGTGCGTGCGCGACGTCCTGTTCCACCTCATGCTCGATCCCCAGCGGGCGCTGGTGGCCTTTGCCACGCCCTCCGAGCGCGCCGCCACCAGCGACCTGGTCGCCTACTGGCGCTCCTTCCGGCCGGGGACCGAGCCGGCGGCGCGGCATGCCAACTACGTCCGGCGCGCCTCCGCCGCCTACCTGCGCACGTCGGATCTCGCGGAGGACTGGGAGGAGGCCTCGGAAGCGGCCCTCCGCGCGGCGGCCACGGCCATCATGGCCGGATGGGCTGAGACCCAGGTCGTGGCACGAACCGCTCGCCGCCGCGGGCGTGAGGATTCCGCCCCGATGGCCGCACGTGTCCAGACCCAGGGGTTGGTGATCGCCGTCCCCGACTTCCTGGCCACGCTCACCGTGGAGGCGGCCCTGCACCTCCTCGACCTCACCGTGCACCTCCCCCACCCACCGCCGGTGCCACCAGCGGCCCTGGCGATCGTGCGGCTCACCCTCGGCGGCCTCCTGGGCACGCCGCTGCCGGCCGGCTGGGACGGCGAGACCTGCGCGCTCAAGGGCACCGGCAGGATGCCCCTGGACGGCGACGACCGCACCCTTCTCGGGCCGGCCGGGGACCGCTTCCCGCTGCTCGCCTGATCCGATCGGGTCACGCCGCGGCCAGCGCCCCGGCCGGACACTATCCTTGCGGCCAATGGCCAATCCCGCCCCCCGGCTCTCGGTGGTCATCCCGACCCGCAATGAGGCGGAGAGCCTCGCAGCCCTCTGGGCTCGGCTCGAAACCTCCCTTGCCGGCATCGGCGCCGAGGTCTGTTTCGTCGATGACAGTGACGACGTGACCCCCGCTCGCTTGACCGCCCTCCAAGCGGCGCACCCCGAGGTCCGCTGCCTGCTCCGGACGGGCGCCGAGCGAGCGGGGGGGCTGAGCACCGCCGTCGTCGCCGGTCTCCACATGGCGCGCGGCGATCTCGTCTGCGTCATGGACGCCGACCTCCAGCACCCCCCGGAGCTGATCCCCGAGATGCTCGCCGCCGCGGAGGCGGGCGCGGACCTGGTGGTGGCCAGCCGGTACGTCTCGGGGGGGAGCGCCGGCGGCCTGGCCGGGCTGGCCCGTCACCTGGTCAGCCGCGGCTCCGGCCTGGTCGCCCAGATCCTCTTCAAGGAAGCCCGCCAGAGCACCGACCCGCTTTCGGGGTATTTCCTCTGCCGGCGCCGCCTCATCGACGGCATCGAGTTCCGCCCGGTCGGTTTCAAGATCCTCCTGGAGCTGCTGGTCTGCGTGCCGGGACTGCGGGTCGTGGACGTGCCCCTGCGCTTCCAGGCTCGAGCCGCCGGGACCAGCAAGGCCAGCGCCCGCCAGGGCGTCCTCTTCCTCCACCACCTGGCCTCGCTCTTCTGCCGGGTCGACGGCTCGGCGCGGATCTGGAAGTTTGGCCTGGTGGGTGTCTCCGGCCTCGGCCTCTTCCTGCCCGCCCTCTGGGCCCTGGCCGGACCGGGCCACCTGCCTCCGCTGCTCGCCTTCCTGCCCGCGTTCGCCCTGAGCTACGCCTGGAACACGGTCTGGAACCGGGCGTGGACCTTCGCCGACCAGCGCCGCCGGCATCGCCCCGGCGGCGTCCGCGGGTTCCTCACCCGCGCGCTCCTCGCCACCTTCCTGGTGATGTACCCCGCCTTTGCCCTGCTCTGCCTCACCAGCCTTCCGGTCATCGCCTCCGGCGCGCTGGCGGCCGGGGCGGGGATGGCCGCCAACGGGCTGGCCAACCGGCGCAGCACCCGCCTCGCGCCGACGATCTGGGGCCAGGTGGCGGTCGACACCGCGGTGCGGCTGGGGCTCAACCGATTGGCCCAGGCGGTGTCGGCCGACCGCGCCATCGCCCTCCCCCCGGACGCGACGATGACCAGCTCGACCGTCCCCTCCGAGCTGCTCGCGCGCGTGCGCCAGAGCCGTCGGGGAGCGATCTGGACCGAGAGTGCCTCTCACCGTCCCCAGCGCCGCCGGGGCATCGACCTCACCTCGCATCTCCTGCTCCCGGTGGTCGACGCGGAGCGGCTCACCGGCATCGTGGTCTGCGAGAGGCGGGCCGCGCGGCCGTTCGACGCCGCCGACCTGGAGACCGGGCTTCACGCCGTCGATGAGCTTGCCGAGGCGCTGGCTCGTGCCGGCCTCGCATTGTCCATCCCGCGCGACGCTCAGATCTCAGACCCAGCCCGTGGGGAGAGGACGGAGGACGGCGCTGCAGACGCCCCGGTGACCGGGTGAGGTCTGCGCCGCGCGTGAAGACCGTCCCCGACCCCTCCCCCGACATCACCAAGGGTGCCCGCCAGCGTACAGAGGGATTGTGTGCCGCGTACCATCAGGTGTGCCGGCACCAGGAGCGCATTCCCTGAGCCATTCGCGGAGGCCATTCAGTGGCTACTCTTAGTAGCAGCCGTACGAGATCAGACGTAGGCCGGCTGGCCCGTTGGGTTGGGGCGGCATTGGGAGTGGGAGCCGCCGCCATCGTGATGACCTTTGGTGGGTTGGCTGTTTTGGCAGCAACCACGGTGAATCTGGGTACGGCCACGTCCTTCGCGATCCTGGCGGGCACCGGTGTCACCAATACCGGCGCCTCGACCGTCTCCGGGGACTTGGGCACCTACCCCACTGCGTCGGTCACCGGCTTCCCACCGGGCGTCGTCGAGCCTCCCTACACCACCTTCGCCGCCGATAACGTCGCGAAGGGGGCCCAGTCCGATCTGACCACGGCGTACAACCAGGCGGCTGGGGAGAGCCCGACGAGCACCTCGGAGACTGCCGACCTCACCAGCACCAGTCTCACCCTGGACCCAGGCGTGTACCAGACGAGTTCGGATGGACAGCTGAGTCTGAGCGGCGCGCTCACCCTGGACGCAGAGGGCGATGCCAACGCGGTGTTCATCTTCCAAACCGGATCCAGCCTGACCACCGACACGGGCAGCGCGGTCTCACTCACCAATGGGGCCTCGGCGTGCAACGTGTTCTGGCAGGTGGGCAGCTCGGCCACGCTGGACGGCTCCACCTTCGTCGGAACCGTCATGGCGTCGACCTCGATCACCCTGGGCTCTGGGGTGACGGTGGATGGACGGATATTGGCCGGCACGGGTGATGTCACCCTCATCAGCGACACCATCAACGCGTCAGCCTGCATCACCACCGCGTCACTGCCGACCCCCACGGCGACGCCCGCTTCCACGGCGACGCCCGCTTCCACGGCCACGCCGGCAGCCGCGACCACGGTGCCCGCTTCGGGTGCGGGGGGGACGTCCCCCTTCATCGGGGCGGGAATCCTGGTGACCCTTGGCGGCCTGACCCTGCTCGGGGCAGGTGTGACGATGGGCATCATCCGCCGTCGCCGGTTCCCATCCGTCTGATCGCGGTGTGGATCTGACGCCATCCCCCACGGGGGGATGGCGTCAGGTCAGAGCGTCGCCCGCGGCGCCCGGAGCCAGCCCTCGATCTCGGCGATCCAGCGGACCCCCGGCGGTCCCATGCCGGCTCCCGGGACCCCGAGGCGCTGGAGCACGGTTCGGCGCGGGCCCATCCGGACGATCCGCCGGTGGGGGAGACCGGCGAGCCGCTGGGCCTCCCGGAGCGCCTCCTCCTCGTCCTCGCAAACGCGGTCGACCAGCCCGAGGGTCACCGCCTCGGTGCCGAGCCAGACCTCTCCGGTCGTCACCCGGGCGAGCTGCGCCTCATCGAGGCCGCGGGCGTCAGCCACCGCTCCCGTGAAGCGGTGAAAGATGGCGTCGACGAGCGCCCGCTCCTTGGCCTGGTCCTCTTCGGTGGGCTCCCGCCAGGGGGCGCCCAGATCCTTGAACGGCCCCGTCTTGGTCACCTGGACGGAGGCGCCGAGCCGGCGCAGCGCCTCGACGGCGACCGGCCGCACCGAGATCACCCCGATGGAGCCGACGATCGCGGAGGGGAAGGCCAGGATGCGGCTGGCTCCGCAGGCGGCGAAGTAGGCACCCGAGGCTCCCGTGCTGCGGATCCAGGCCACCACCGGCTTCTCGCGTGCCAGCCTGCGCACGCCCAGGTAGAGGGCCTCGGACTCGGTCGCGCTGCCCCCCGGAGAGTCGATCTCGAGGAGGACCGCTCGCACCCTCGGATTGCGACGAGCCTCACCGAGGCTGCGCAAGGTCTCATCGGTCCTCACCGCCCCGCCGATCACCCCGCGCAGGCCGATGACCGCGATCCGCCGGCGGTCGGCGGAGGCTGCGAGCCGGCTCACCCCCCACGCTTGCTCGGACATGACAACGATCCTAATGGATGCGAGGGCGCGGCCCCGCTTCAGCGACGGGCCGGCGGTCGCACCTCGCCCGGGGTCAGTGCTCGGCGGTGGTGCGCGCCTGCTCCGCGGCGGCCAGGGTGGCGGCGCTGCCGACCGTCTGGGAGCCAATCACCATCCCGATGACATTCCCATCGACCCAGACACACATCGTGGCGGTCGCCCCGGATAGCGTGTCCGGCGCGCAGTGGAAGCTGACACCACTGTCGCTGGTCACCACCGCGGTGGTCAGGCTGAAAGCGGCCCTGCTGGTGCTGTTGAAACTGGCGACGAACTGGCTGAGATCGGACGCGGTCACGGCCTGCCCGGCGCTCTCCATGCCCAGGATGTAGGCTGGGCTTCCCGGGGTCGCGGAGCCGTACACGGTGAACACTGAACCCGTGATACCCGGTTCGGCAGCCAGTTGGGACTCGACCGCGGAACCGAGGGTGGAGTTGCCGGTGCTCTGAGCCTGGCCACCGAGGGTCGCCGGGGCGGAGAGTGTGTGCGTCCCGGAACCGAGGCCCTGCGTCGACTCGCTGCTCAGGTAGAGGAACGCGCCGGCCCCGACCAGGGCGACGAAGACCAGCAGGATGAGAGCCCGGAAGGCGGCTCTGGACCGGCCCACGTGTGGTGCGTTCGCGGCGGCATGTACCGGGTGGGAGTACCCGGGATACGCCCCGACGCCGGCATAGGGGCCGCCGGCGGAGGGGCCGCCGGTCGAGCCGGCTGCCGCCGGGATGGGGATCCAGGTCGGGTACATCGATGGCCTCTGCTCGCGAATGCCCCAGCCACAGCCGCTGGCGTCCGGCGGAGCGAGCGAGGTCGACGCGGGGCTGGCGGTGGCCACCGGCGGCGGTGCAGGTGGGCTGGCGGGACCTGGCATGCGCGGTGCGGCGGCCAGCGCGGACCCCGCTCCCCCGTCCAGGTGGAAGGCCATCGGAGCCCGGGGGGCCGGCGGCGGGACGGCGGGGGGGCAGGCCGAGGTGGTGGGTGCCGGAGCAGCGGAGCGGCCATCGGAGCGCGTGGGCCCGGGCGCCGGGGGCGGGCCCCACACCGGGGAGACGGGAGCACGGGAGGTCTGGGGCTGCACCCTGGGCACCCCGGTCCACCCGTTGGACGCCCACACCTGGTGGCTGCTCACCGAGAGGCGCTCAACCGGCCACCCTCCCTCCTCGCCGGGCGCGGAGCGCGGGCTCGCCTCATAGGTGGGGGCCGGTGACGCCGGTGGTTCCGGGGGGGTGGGGGCCGGCGCGGCGCTCTGTCCGTTGCCGCCGTAGACGGCGAAGCCGCCCGGTGCATCGCTGGACGGGGGCCGGGGAGTGAGCGGCGCAGAGCAGCTTCTGCACACGGACGCGTACGTCGAGTTGGCGGTCGCGCACGACGGACAGATCTGCTGTGACACCACGGTCCTGCCTCCTCCCGAGGGCGGGTGGAACGTGCTTGCAGGCTACTGATGTGCGAAGGCGTGAACCGCTCCTATCGGAGCAATGAGGCCACTGCGTTACTCGTGTGCAACATCGCTCCGGACGCTCCAGAACGCCAGACCGCGTGCGCCCAGCGACCGCGGTCCCGTTGCTCGGATCGGCCGCCGTCAGTGGAAGTCGTGCGACGCGGAGGGCCACTCCGGCAGGTCATCCCGGGAGGCGGCGGTGCTCGGATGGCCGTCGCCGTCCAGGGCGATGACGGAGCTGACGAGCAGGTTGCAGCGCCCCGAGCTCACCTCCAAGATCCCCTCGGCCAGCAGCAGGGGGCTGGCGTTGGCGATGGCTCGGGTGCTCCGGGCGACCTCCGGCCGGAAGATGAGATCGAGATGAGCGCCCTCGTCGGCGAGGGTGAAGAAGCGGAAGCCCTTCGCCGAGACCGGGGCCTGCCGGGCGATCNNCCAGCCCGGCGACCGTGATCCGTGACCCGTCAGGGAGCTCGGCGACCCTCGCCAGCGGAACGCAGCCCAGGTCGTCCAGGGAGGGCCGGAGCAGGCTGACCAGGTGCGGCCCGGTGCTCACCCCATGGACCGCGTAGTCGGCGGCAACCCGGTCGCGCTCGCTCATCGGCGGCAGCTCCGGAGCCGAGGCGGGCAGGTCGAGAAGCGGCCCGAGCGGCGGGACGGCGGCCACGGGAGCGGCGGTGACGTGACCCCGCCCCCGCGGAGGTCCCGGCGGCGCAGCCGGACGGCCACCGCTTCCGGCTCGGCGGCGGGGCGGCAGCGAGCCCTCCACCCCGACCAGCTCCCAGAGCAGCTCACGGCGGGGACGCCCGGGATGGACGCGGTCGAAGGCCCCGCAGCGGACCAGCTGCTCCATCGCCGGCCGGGTGAGCCCGGTGTGCCGCCAGAACTCCCCCACCGAACCGGTGGCGCCGGCGTCGACGGCCGCCGCGCAGGCCGCCCGTCCCGCCGGGCCGAGCCCGGCGACGTAGTTGAAGCCTAAGCGCACGGCCCACGGCCAGCCCGCCCCCGGCTCCTCCAACCGCTCCACCGTGCAGCGGGCACGGCTGCGGGTGACGTCGACGGGGAGCGTGCGGATGCCGTGGCGCTTGCCGTCGTCGACCAGCACCGAGGGGTGGTAGAAGCCCATCGGCTGCGCGTTGAGCAGGGCGCAGAGCCAGTGGGCCGGGTACTCCAGGCGCAGCCAGGCGGTCTCGTAGACGGTCCGGGCGAAGGCGGCGGCGTGCGACTTGCAGAAGCCGAACGCGGCGAAGCCGGCGACGCTCCGGAAGAGCTTCTCAGCGACACCGGCGTCGAGACCCCCGTGCTCCTCGCAGCGGCGGACGAAGTCGTCGTGCAGCGACTGCATCTCGAGGCGCGAGCGGTGCCGGTTCATGGCCCGCCGGAAGCGGTCGGCCTCACCGGCGCTGTAGCCGGCGAGCTCCATGACGATGCGCAGGATCTGCTCCTGGTAGAGAATGACCCCCTTGGTTTCCGACAGAATTGGCTCTAAGCTGGGATGAAGGTAGCTGACCGGCTCCAGCCCCTGCCGGCGGCGCAGGTAGGGGTTCACGGCGTCTCCCTGGATGGGCCCCGGTCGGATGATCGCGACCTGGACCACCAGGTCGTTGAATTCCCGAGGCTGGGATTGGTGGAGCGCCTGCTGCTGGGCTCTCGACTCGATCTGGAAGAGGCCGATGGTGTCGACCGCACAGATCATGTCGTAAACGCGCGGATCATCGAGGGCGAGGCTGTCGAGGTCGGGGCGGACGCCGTGGGTCCCCTCGATCATCTCCAGGCACTCGGCGACCGCGGAGAGGGTGCGCAACCCCAGCAGGTCCATCTTGATGAGGCCGAGGTCCTCGACGTCGTCCTTGTTGAATTGGACCACCACCCGGCCCTCCATGCTGGCGCGCTCCACCGGGACCACGTCGATGAGCGGCTCGCCGGTGACCAGCATGCCGCCGACGTGGATGGAGAGATGCCGGGGGGTGCCCTCGATGACCTGCAGGATGTCGAGGAACTGCTGCCACGGGAGGGCGCCGCTGGCGGCGTGCGCATGCATCCCGGCCGCCTCCAGGGCGTCCTCCACCCCGCCCTCGCGCCAGCCGTCGACGGACTTGGCGAGCCGGTCGATGATCGGCTCGGGGAAGCCCATCGCCTTGCCCACCTCGCGCACCGCCAGGCGCGGACGGAAGGTGACCACGTTGGCGACCATCCCGGTGCGCTCCGCCCCGTACTTCTCGTACACGTGCTGGATCACCTGCTCGCGGTGATCGGTGGAGAAGTCGATGTCGATGTCGGGCGTCCCCTGATGGTCGACGTGGAGGAAGCGCTCGAAGAGGAGGTTGTGAGCGATGGGGTCGACCCGGGTGATGCCGAGAAGGTAGGCCACGATGGAATCAGCGGCGCTGCCCCTCCCCTGGCCGGGCACGCCATGCTCCCGGGCCCACCCCATGATCTCGTGGACGATCAGGAAGAATTCGGCGAGATTGGTCTTCTGGATGACGTCGAGCTCCGTCTGCAGCCGGCGCGCCACCTCAGGGGTGAGCGGGCGGTAGCGGCGCCGGACCTGGTCCTGGCAGAGGCCGTAGAGGACGGAGAAGGGGGTCTCGCCCGCGGGGACGGGGAAGCCCGGGAA
>PLAX01000122.1 GCA_003135255.1 Candidatus Dormiibacterota bacterium
TGCCATCGCTCGGGATGATGTCTCCGACCTCGCAGACGACGATGTCACCCTTGCGCAGCTCGGGAGCGGGGACGCGCTCCTCCGTGCCACCCTGGCCACCCACCAGACGGCGGGCGATGGTGTCCGAACGCGTCCTGCGGAGGCTCGCCGCCTGGGCCTTTCCCCGGCCCTCGGCGACCGCCTCGGCAAAGTTGGCGAAGAGGACGGTGAACCAGAGCCAGAGGCAGACCTGTCCGACGAAGCCCTGGTCGCCGTGGTTGAAGAAGCCGGTGATGAAGACGTAGGTGGTGATCACGGCACCGACCTCGACCACGAACATCACCGGGTTGCGGGCCATCACGCGGGGGTTGAGCTTCCTGAAGCTCGCCCCGACGGCGGGAACCAGGATGGCGGGGTCGTACAGGCTGCTCTGCCGGCGCCGCTTGCGCGGCTGGGGAAGCCCACCTGTGCTGGCGATGACTGTCATGACCGGTATTTCCTTAAGGGTGAGAGAGGATGCCGGCGTGGAGCTGGAGCTGCTCGAGAATCGGACCGAGAGCCAGCGCCGGGAAGAAGGTCAGGGCACCGACGATCAGGATGGTGCCGATCAGCAGTAGGGTGAAGAGAGGGGTATCGGTGGGGAAGGTGCCCGCTCCGGCGGGGACGATCTTCTTCTTGGCCAGCGATCCGGCCAGGGCCAGCACCGGGATCACGAAGATGATGCGGCCCAGCCACATGGCGGCGGCCAGCGTGGTGTTGTAGAAGAGGGTGTTGCCGGAGAGCCCGGCGAAGGCGCTGCCGTTGTTGCCGGTGGTCGAGCTGTAGGCGTAGAGGATCTCGCTGAGGCCATGGGGGCCAGGGTTTAACGGGCCGGCCTGACCGGCCGGTGTGAGCACCGCCAGCGCCGCAAAACCGAGGATGGAGAGGGGCAGGATGAGGATGGCGAGCGCCGCGTACTTGATGTCGCGCGCCTCGATCTTCTTGCCGAGATACTCGGGGGTGCGGCCGACCATCAGCCCCGCCAGGAAGACAGCGACGATGGCGAAGGCGACTATGCCGTAGAGGCCGGAGCCGACACCACCGGGAGTGATCTCACCCAGCTGGATGAGCACCATCGGGACCATGCCGCCCAGGGGGGTGTAGCTGTCGGTGGCGCCATCGACCGAGCCGGTGCTCGTGCCGGTCGCCGCCGCGTTGTAGATGGCGGACTGGACTGAGCCAAAGCGGGCCTCCTTGCCCTCCATGTTGCCGCCCGCCTGGGTGCTGCTGGCGACCTGGCTCACGGCCGTCGCGCTCAGGGCCGGGTTGCCCGCCTGCTCCTGCTGGGCCGCGAAGGCCGCGCCCCCGACGAGGATGATCGCCATCGCGGCGAAGAGCGCGATGCCCTGCTTGACGTTGCCGACCCACTTGCCGAAGGTGACCGCCAGGCCGAAGGGGAGGACCAGGCAGAGAAAGATCTCCAGGGAGTTGGTGAGCCCGGTCGGGTTCTCGAAGGGCGTCGCGGCGTTGCCGTTGAAGAAGCCGCCGCCGTTGGTCCCCAGGTCCTTGATCGCCTCCATGGCCGCCACCGGGCCCTGGGCGATGGTCTGGCCGACACCCTCGAGAGTCGTGACCGAGGTGTAGGGGCTGAGGTTCTGGATCGAGCCGCTCGCGACCAGGATGATGGTGGCGACCACGGCGATGGGGATGAGGACATAGAGGGTGCAGCGGACGATGTCGACGTAGAAGTTGCCGATCGTCTTGGCGCTGTGCCGCGCCACGCCCCGGATCACGGCGATCGCAAGGGCGATGCCGGTGGCCGCCGAGAGGAACTGGTGGAAGGTGAGGCCGAGCATCTGGGAGAGGTAGCTCATGGTCGCCTCGCCCGCGTAGTTCTGCCAGTTGGTGTTGGTGGTGAAGCTCACGGCGGTGTTGAAGGCGAGCGCCGCCGGCACTCCCGGGAAGTGCTCCGGGTTGAGGGGCAGGTTGCCCTGGATGCGGAGGATCACGTNNTGAAGACCAGGCCCACCACCGAAACGAGAAGCATCGCGACCAGATAGCCCTTCCAGCTCTGCTCGTGCTCCTCGTCGATGCCGGTGATCTTGTAGATGCCCCGCTCCACCGGGCGCAGCGCAAAGTGGAGGAACGTGCGCTCGCCCTGGAACACCTTGACCATGTAGTGGCCGACGAACCAGGCGCCGACAAAGACCGCACCGTAGGTGACGATAAAGGCAAGGATGTCGAGCGCCACGGGTCAGAACCTCTCGGGGAAGAGCATGGCGGCGACCAGGTAGCCGGTCACCAGGACCGCGATCACGAAGGCGACGATGTAGCCGAGGGTCTGGCTCATCAGAGCTTGTCCAGGCCGGAGACGTAGAGGAAGCTCATCGCCACCAGGATGGCGAGGATGGCGAGCATGAGGAGGTCAAGCATCAGCAGGACACCTGGGCGCGGGTGGGAGAGATGTGCACAGCGACGAGTGTCGTCATCGAGGGGTCAACGTTCGGTCAACGACTCGGCCACAGTCGGTACGGCGACTCGGTGGACACGCCACCCGTGCCGCCACCGGGGCCGTCCGAGCTCGTCGATCTCGACGTCGTCCAGGGCCACCCGGAAAACCCGCCCTCTCGGGGTGTCCTCGCTGATCAGGATGTCGACGGCTTCGTCCAGTCGCGGCAACACGGCGCCGACGTGCCCGAGCTTGGAGCCGTCGGTGTCGAGGACGGCCGTCCCCTTGAGGTCGCGCACGTCCAGGAATCGGAGGCCCGCGAAGCGCCACTCGGTGTCCACGGCACCGATCCTGAACGCAGCAGCGTCAACGTTCGGTCAACGACCGCCCTCGCTGCGACCGATCAGGGGGCGCTCTGACCGCCGAGCTCCGCCGGCGGTCCGAAGCGGTACCCCCTCCTCCCGGCGGTGACGACGATCTCAGGTTCGGCCGGATCGAACTCGAGCTTGCGGCGGAGCCGCTGGACGAAGGTGCGCAGGTAGTTGCGGTCTCCCGCGTACATGGGACCCCAGACCCTGGTGAGCAGGGTCCGATGGTCCATCACCACCCCCGGGTGCCTGGCCAGCTCGGCGAGGAGGACGTATTCGGTCGGCGAGAGCCGCACCTCGGCGCCGGAGCGGGTGACGACCCGCGCGCCGAGGTCGACCACCACCCCGCCACAGCGGACTACCAGGGCGGCCTCCGCGGTGCCGCGCACCCGGCGGAGGACGGCGCGCACCCGCGCCAGCAGCTCGTCGGCGCCGAAGGGCTTGGTGAGGTAGTCGTCGGCACCCAGGTCGAGGGCCCGCACCTTATCCCGCTCGTCGCCCCGGGCGCTGATCACGATCACGGCCGGCTGGCGCCGCCCCTCCAGGATGTCGAGGAGCCGCCAGCCGTCGATGAAGGGGAGCCCGATGTCCAGGAGGACCACGTCGTAGCCCCCCTTGCCGAGCTTCTCGGCCCCGACCAGGCCGTCCTCGGCGTCGTCGACCCGGTGCCCGGCGCGCTCCAGGGCCGAGCGCAGGATGCGACGCAGGGAGTCGTCGTCCTCGATGACGAGCAGTCGCCCGGACGGGCCCGCGGCGGGGGGCGGCTCAGTCATGCGTGCGGATTCTCGCGCACCCAGGCGCGGTCAGCGGGCCGCGACCCCGGTGCCGGCCTCAGCCGGCCGCGACCCGGTACCGCTCGGCCAGCTCGGGTCGGTTGCCTTGGCGGAGCATCTCCCGCTGGGCCTGGTGGTAGCGGTCGATGACAGCCGGGTCCTCCAGCCCGGGGACGCACACGACCTCGCCGACGTCGAGGGCGCGGAGCGAGGCGGTCGCCACCTCCTCGGGGCTCATCGCGGCCGGCGGGTTCGGCACCCCGGCGACGTCGTGGAACTCGCTGACCACCGCTCCCGGGCAGCAGACCTGGACCCTGATGCCGTGGTCGTGGACCTCCTGCGCCACCAGCTGGGTGAAGGTGACAATGAACGCCTTGCAGCCGGCGTACGTGGCCCGGTTGAACCGGCCCAGCACCGCCGACTCGCTGAACGCCAGCAGCGACGCCACGTTGATGATCGCCCCGCGGCGGTTGGGCACCATCGCCCGGACGGCGGCACCGGTGAGGTGGGTGACCGCGCGGACGTGGACGTCGATCAGCGAGTCGGCGACCTCACTGGAGAGCTCGGCAAAGGGCATGTAGCCGGCAAAGCCGGCGCAGTTGACGACCAGGTCCACGCCCCGGTCGATGCGCTCCGCCACCATGGCGAGCCCCGCCTCATCGGTGAGGTCGGCGACGAGCGGCAGGACGGTGACGCCGCCCGGGGCCTGGAGCCGCGCCGCCAGCGCCTCGAGACGCGAGGCGCGGCGCGCCACCGGGATGAGGTCCCACCCACCCTCGGCCAGCTGCCGCGCATAGGCGTGGCCCAACCCGGAGGAGGCTCCCGTGACCAGGGCGACGGGTCGGGCAGCAGATGCGGTCATGTCTGCCTCCTGGGTGACACCGGCTCCGCGCGTACGCGGAAACCGACCGCGGCCGGCGGTCGATGCAGATATGGTGGCAGGCCCTGCGCCTCCCCCGCCGAACCCGCCGCGCGGTTCAGCTGAGGTACGGGGCCAGGCCCTCGGCCTGCTCGGCGGCCTCCATCACCAGCTCGCTCACCGTCGGGTGGGCGTGGATGATGTCGCCCAGCTCGTCGACGGTCAGCCCGCCGCTGATCGCGACCCCCACCTCGTGGATGATCTCGACGGCGTGGACGCCCATGACGGTCGCGCCCAGGATCTCGCCGGTGGAGGCGTCGGAGACGAGCTGCACGAGACCGTCGGGCTCGTTCTCGCCGACCGCCTTGCCGTTGCCGAGGAAGCGGGCCTGGCCCACCTTGACCTCGTGCCCGGCGGCCTTGGCCGCCTCCTGGCCGAGACCCACCATGGCGATCTCGGGATGGGTGTAGATGCAGGAGGGGACCACGGTCCGGTCCATCGGGCGCACCCCGACGCCGAGAGCGTTCTCCACTGCGCGCGCGCCCTCGGCGCTGCCCAGGTGGGCGAGCTGGAGGCCGCCGATGCAATCGCCCGCCGCCCAGATCCTGGGGTTGGCGGTGCGCAGCATCTCGTCCACCACGATGTGCCCGCGCGGGGTCAGCTCCACCCCGGCCCCCTCCAGGCCGATGCCCGCGGTCTGCGCGGCCCGCCCCACCGAGACCAGCACCAGGTCGGCCTCGATGGCCGTCCCGTCGTCGAGGGTCGCGGTCACGGAGTCGTCCCGGTAGTCGACCTTCTCCACGCTCCGGCCGGTGTGGAAGGTGATCCCCTCCCTCTCCACCAGGCGGCGAAACTCGCGGACGACCCGCGGCTCCACCCCGGCGAGGATCTGCGAGAGCACCTCGACCACGGTGACGGCGACCCCCAGCGGGGCAAAGAGCGAGGCGAACTCGCAGCCGATGACCCCTCCCCCGATCACCAGCAGGCGTCGCGGCAGGGTCTGCAGGCGGAGAACGCCGTTGGAGGTCACCACCCGGGGATGGGCCATGTCGATGCCGAGGAGCCCACTCGGCTCGGTGCCGACGCAGACGATGAGGTGGTCGTACTCGAGCCGCTCCTTCCCGACCCGGACGGCGCCGTCCTCGAGGACGCCCTCGCCGCGGACCACGCGCACCTTGCGGCGCTTGCAGGCGGCCTCGACGCCGCCGCGCATGGCGACGACCACCTCCTCCTTGCGCTCCATCATCCGGGGGAAGTCCACCTCGACCTCGCCGACCCGGATGCCCAACTCACCGGCGCGGCGGATGCGCCGGAGCAGATCGGCGGTGGCGAGGAGGGATTTGGTCGGAATGCATCCCCAGTTGAGGCAGGTGCCGCCCAGCTCGGCCCGCTCGACGAGCACCACGTCGGCCCCCCGCTGAGCCCCACGCAGAGCGGCCACGTCGCCCGCGGGCCCGCCGCCGAGGACGACGACCCGGGGGGTCACCGAGCGGCCTTGGAGGGCGTGCGCCGGGGGCGCGCTGGCGGCGCGGTCGAGGGCTGGGGCTCCGGCTCGGAGAGGGGCAGCTCACCGTTCCCGACCAGGGCGGGGGGAGGGCTGACGGCCCCACTCACCGCGGGCGGGGCCGCGACCGGCTCCGGCTCGCCGGGACGCGGGCGCGAGCCGCTCACCACTTCCTGGACGGCGGGTGAGGTCGTGAGCGCCTCGCGGAGCACCCGACCCTGCTCGATCATGTGGGAGCCGTGGTACCCCTCCGACGGGCTGGCCCGCCGGGGACGGCCGATGTACTCCCAGCTCACCTCGTACGGGCGGTTGCGCCCGATGCGACGCTGGACGTGGGCCCAGGCCCCCATGTTCTCCGGCTCCTCCTGGACCCAGTAGAGCTTCTCCAGGTTGGGGTAGCTCCGCACCATGGCCAGGATCTCGTCGAGGGGCAGCGGGTCGAGGAGGTCGACGCGGCCGACCGCCAGGTCGGCGGCCGGCTGGCGCAGCTCGTGCGCGTCCAGCTCCCAGAAGATCTTGCCGGTGCAGAGCAGGAGCACCCGGACGCTCTCGCGCCGATCGGCCATCCGCGGATCCTCGATGACCGGCTGGAAGCCGCCCTCGGTGAGATCCGCGGCGGCGCAGCTCGTCTCCGGGGCACGGAGCAGGGACTTGGGGCTGATGACGACGAGCGGCCGCGGGAGCGGGGCGAGGGCCTGGTCGCGGAGGAGGTGGAAATACTGGGCAGAATTGGAGCAGTTGGCCACCCGGATGTTTCCGTTCGACGCCAGCTGGAGATACCGCTCCATCCGTGCGCTCGAATGCTCGGGGCCCTGCCCCTCGTACCCGTGGGGAAGGAGGAGGACCAGCCGGGAGCGCTGGCCCCACTTGGCCTGGGCGGCGACGATGAACTGGTCGACGACCATCTGGGCGTTGTTGGCGAAGTCGCCGAACTGCGCCTCCCAGATCACCAGGCAGGCCGGCTCGGCGGCGCTGTACCCGTACTCGAAGGCGAGCGCGCCCACCTCGCTGAGCGGGCTGTTGTGCACCTCGAAGGTGGCGCGCGCCCCCTCCAGGTGCTGGATCGGGGCCCAGGCGGCGCCGGTCTGATCGTCGTGCAGGACCATCTGACGGTGGCTGAAGGTGCCCCGCTCGGTGTCCTGGCCGGTGAGCCGTATCGGAACGCCATCCTCCAGGAGGGAACCGAGGGCGAGGGCCTCGGCGTGGCCCCAGTCGATCCCGCCCTGCTCCAGTGACGCGCGCCTGCGCTCCAGCTGGCGGGCCAGCTTGGGGTTGACGGTGAAGCCGTCGGGGACCCGAAAGAGCCCCTCGTTGAGGGCGCCGAGCTCGGCCGCGCCGACCCGGGTGACCGGGGCCGGCGGCTCCTCGAAGTCGGGCTCGTCGCGGCCGTTGGAGGTGTCCTCGTCGATCAGGGTGGTGAGGTGCGCCTTGATCCGCCTGTGGGCGTCGGCGATCCGGGCCATGACCTGGTCGGACTGCTGCTTCGCCTCCTCGTCGGTGATCAGCCCCTCCTGGATCAGCCGGCCGACGAAGAGCTCGCGGACCGTCGGGTGCTCCCGGATGCGCTGGTACATCAGCGGCTGGGTGTAACTGGGCTCGTCGGTCTCGTTGTGCCCGAAGCGGCGGTACCCGACCAGGTGGATGAGGACGTCGCGATGGTGGGTGCGCCGGTAGTCGTGGGCAAAGCGGGCCGCGGTGACGCACCCCTCCGGGTCGTCGGCGTTGACATGGACGATGGGGATGTCGAAGCCCTTGGCCAGGTCGCTGGCGTAGCGGGTCGAGCGGAGGTCGGACGGATCGGTGGTGAATCCGAGCTGGTTGTCGATGATCACGTGGACGGTGCCGCCCGTCGTGTAGCCGGCGAGGGACTGGAGGTTGAGCACCTCCTGGACCGCGCCCTGGCCGCTGAAGGCGGCGTCACCGTGGATGAGGATCGGGATCGCGGCCTCGGGGTCCAGCTCCAGGGCCGCCCCGTCGCGGTGCGACTGGAGGGCCCGGGCCCAGCCCTCGACCACCCCGTTGACGGCCTCCAGGTGGGAGGGGTTGGAGACCAGCCGGACGTCGATGCGGCGGTCCCGGTCGGTGATGTAGGTGCCGGTGGCGCCGAGGTGGTACTTGACGTCGCCGGTCGGGTCGTCGACCCGCAGCTCGCCCTTCTCGAAGGCCTGGAGGAGCTGCTCGTAGGGGCGGTTGACCACGTGGGCGATCACCGCCAGGCGGCCGCGGTGGGCCATCCCCATCACCACCTGGGAGATGCCGTCATCGGCGACCAGCCCGAGCAGCTTCTCGAGCATCGGCACCAGCATGTCGACGCCCTCGCCGCTGAAGGTCTTCTGGCCGATGAAGGCGCGGCGGAAGTAGCGCTCCATGGCGTCCACCTTGGTCAGCCGCCAGAGCAGGCGCAGCTCCTCCTGGGTGGAGAGGGGCTGGCGGTAGGCGCCGGATTCGATCTTCTCGCGGAGCCAGTGGCGCTGCTCGTGGCTGGAGATGTGCTCGATCTCGAAGGCGACGGTGCCGCAGTAGGTGCGGCGCAGGTTGGGCAGGACCTCGACCAGGGTCGCCCCGGGCACGTGGACGTCGAGCACGTCGGCGGGGATGCGGGCCATCAGCTCGGGGGTGAGCTCGTAGGTCTCCGGCTTCATCGCCGGGTCGCCCGGCGGCGGGGTGCCGAGCGGGTCGAGGTGGGCCCCGAGGTGCCCGTGGGTACGGTGGGCCTGGACCAGGGAGGTGGCCCCCTGGACGGCGACGAGCAGCACCCGCTCGTGCTCGGGCACGGCGCCGGCGGGAAGGGCGCGCTCCAGGAGCGGGACCGGGACCTCGTCGGCGACCGGCGCCGCCAGCCCGAGGCTCTCGAAGACGTCCGCGTAGAAGCGGTCCGCGCCGCCCACGAGCGCCTCGATGCGGCCCAGGAACTCGCCGGACTCGGCGCCCTGGATGACCCGGTGGTCGTACGTGGAGGTG
>PLAX01000145.1 GCA_003135255.1 Candidatus Dormiibacterota bacterium
CCTGGGCGTCGCCGCGCAGGTCGATGCCCTGGTCACGCTTGAATTCATCCGCGAGCCAGTCCACGACCCGCCGGTCGTAGTCGTCACCGCCCAGGTGGGTGTCACCGTTGGTGGACTTGACCTCGAAGACTCCCTCGCCGACCTCGAGAATTGATACGTCGAAGGTGCCGCCGCCCAGGTCGAAGACGAGGATCTTCTCGTTCTCCTTGTTCTCCAGGCCATAGGCCAGAGCGGCCGCGGTCGGCTCGTTGATGATCCGGAGCACGTTGAGGCCCGCGATCTGGCCGGCGTTCTTGGTCGCCTGGCGCTGGGCGTCGTTGAAGTACGCGGGCACGGTGATGACCGCATCGGTCACCTTCTCCCCGAGGTAGGCCTCGGCGTCCGTCTTGAGCTTCTGCAGCACCATCGCGGAGATCTGCTCGGGGGTGTGCCGCTCGCCGGCCACATCCACCTCGACCCGGCCGTCCTTGCCGGCGACCACCTTGTAGGGGACCTGCTTGGCCTCGTTGGTCACCTCGCTGAGCAGACGGCCCATGAAGCGCTTGATGGAGTAGATGGTGTTGCTGGGGTTCACCGCCGCCTGGCGCCGGGCCAGTGTGCCGACGAGGCGCTCCCCGCCGCGGGTGAATGCGACCACGGAGGGGGTGGTGCGACCGCCTTCGGCATTGGCGATGACGGTGGGCTCTCCGCCCTCCATCACTGCCACCACGCTGTTGGTGGTACCGAGATCGATGCCGACGGTCTTGGCCATGGGTTGGGACCCTCCAGAAGGTGAACAAAACTGTGCTGAACCGGGAGTGGCCTCTCAGGACGCTCTGCGCCGTTCACTTCCCCGTGTACCTCGGCGCCCGCCCATGCTAAACGCCGGGACGACCGGAGGGTGGGCTTGCATCCCGGTAACCGTCGGCTCCGATCAGGGGGACGAAGCGGCAGGGGCCGAGATTCTCCGACGTCCATGTGCCGCCGCTCATCCGGACCCGGGTCAGCTCCTCGCCCTCGGGACCGCTGCGGATGGGCAGCACCAGGCGGCCGCCCTCGCGCAGCTGGCGAGCCAGCGCCACCGGCAGCCGGGGGGCGGCAGCCCCGACCGCGATCGCGTCGAAGGGGGCGCGGTCGGGCAGGCCGACGCTGCCGTCGGCGGCCACCACCTCCACGTCCACGCCGAGGCGCTCGAGCCGCTGGGCGGCCTGGTTGGCCAGCTCCGGGATCCGCTCCACGCTGATCACGCGGGCACCGCACGCGGCCATCAGCGCGGCCTGGTAGCCGCTCCCGGTGCCGATGTCCAGGGCGAGCTCGCCCGCCCGCAGCTGGAGGGCCTCGAGGATGATCGCCACCATCAGGGGCTGGGAGATGGTCTGCCCGGAACCGATGGGGAGGGCCCTGTCGGCGTACGCCTCCTCGCGGTCACCGGGCAGGACGTACTCCTCTCGCGGGACCGCCGCCATCGCGGTGAGCACCGCCTCGTCCCGCACCCCGCCGGCGCGGAGCCGCTCGATCATTTCCGCGGCCGTGTGCACAACCCTCGTGGTACCACTCGGGCGTGACCGGCTGCCACGCCGCGCGCCCGAGCACGGGCCGCCGCGCTACTCGGGCCGGTAGTCCCGCTGCCCGGTCTGCGGGTCGAACCAGACCCGCATCCGTCGCCCCGTCTCGGGGTCGATGAAGATCTCGGCGGTCGGCTGAGCCCCGCTGACACCCGGACCGCGGCCGCCCGCGCCGCCACCCCGGTACCGCTCCCAGCCGACTGCGGCTCCCACGATGATCAGGACCAAGAGGGCGGCGATCACCACCAGCTCGACGAGCGGGATCCCGACGTCCGTCACAGGCGTCTCCTCAGCGCCGCGCGATCAGCCGGCGGGCGCTCCCGTCACCGGCTCCACGACCTGGGCGGTGCCGTAGGCGACGATCTCGCTCATGTTGGTGCCGATCTCGGAGGAGTCGAACCGCATCATGGTCACCGCGTTTGCCCCCATGGCGGTGGCGTTCTGCACCATGCGGTCGACCGCCTGGCGCCGGGCGTCCTCGAGGAGCTTCACGTAGGAGCCGACCTCGCCGCCGACGATGCCGCGGAAGCCGGCCGCGATGTTGCCGCCGAGGCCACGGGAGCGGACGGTGAGACCGAAGACCTGCCCGAGTGTCTGGGTGACCCGGGTGCCGGGGATGTTCTCGGTGGTGGTGACGATCATGCGGCCAGGATAGCCCTCCCGCGCCGGCTTTCGCCGACCAGGAGAGAGGCTCAGCGAGGCGTCAGGTCGAGGTCCGGCGGCGCACTCTCCGGCAGCTTCCAGACGATGAATCCCTTCTCCCAGCGTCGATGGAATTCGTTGGTCGCGTCCACCGCCTCGTCCACCTTGCGCTCGAACGTCTCGAGGTCCTCGGCCGCCACGGCGGCGAGGAGCGGCTCCACCTCCTCGTGGAGGAACTCGGCGATGTCGGCCGAGTACTTGGGCCGGGTGATCGTGCAGAGGTTGAATAGCTTGCTCATCTCGTTGAGCTGCCACCGGGCGAGCCGCCAGTGGCCGGCCCGGGCGGAGTAGACGGCGCGCCAGAGGCGATTGGCGATCTCCGGCATCAGCCGTGCCAGCCCGGGTTGGAGGCGGGTCAGCTCCTCGGGGCTCAGCCGTTCGGGATTGGCAGGCTTGCCTGCGCGCTCGGCCATCGTCGGGGAGTCTATCCGTCGCACCCCGTCCTGACCCGCCGGGAACCCCAGGGAGGGCTCGCGCGTAGCGGAAGGTATGGAAGAGNNGGCTACTTCGGCCTGCGCCACGATGCCGCCTCCGGGGACGGGGGCCCGGCGGCCCGGGCCGGTGCGGCCATGGCCTACGACCCCGCCACCGGGGATGTGGTCATGTTCGGCGGCACCGGCAGCGACGGGCAGGCGCTCGCCGGCACCTGGCTCTGGGACGGTTCCGGATGGTCCGAGGCGGGGCCGGCGGACGGGCCGCCCGCCCGGTACGGCGCCGAGATGGCCTGGGATCCGCAGAGCCAGCGGGTGATCCTGCTCGGCGGGACGGGCGGGAGCGGCTGCTCGGTCGGGAGCGCGTCGTCCGGCACCGTGAGCAGCACGGGAGGCTGCACTCAGCTCCAGGACGCCTGGGCCTGGGATGGCAGCGACTGGTCCCAGATCGCACTCGGCCACGGCACGGGCCAGCTGGGTGACTACACCCTGGCCGGGGCTTCCCTGGCCACCGACCCGACCAGCGGGAAGCTCATCCTCGTCACCGCCGCCTCGCCCGCCGTCGCCGTCAGCGGCGGCGCCTCGGCCACAGGGACCACCGGCGGCGTCTGCATCGCCGTCGGGGGTGGTCCGTGCGGCTCGCCGGTGCCCCTGCCGTCGGCCACCGCCAGCACCCCCCCGGCCCAGACCGCGTGCCCGCTCGACGGTGGCTGCCTCTCCACCCTCTGCCCCTACCCGCCGGTGGCACAGTCCACGAGCGCCTGCCCGATCTCCTGTGCCACCGCGATGATCGCCTGCCCGATCTGCCCGGTGACGGCCAGCCCCGGGCCGGGCGTCGCGATTCCGGCCATTGCCTGCGCCATCTGTCCCGGGATCCCGGCGATGGGTAGTCCCTCGACAGGCACGGAGGTGATCTGCTCGAACTGCCCCCTGGAGACATCCTGCCCCGCCATGGCCGCGACGCTCACCTGGGTCTTCGACGGCACCACCTTCCAGCTCGCCGACTCC
>PLAX01000220.1 GCA_003135255.1 Candidatus Dormiibacterota bacterium
AGCCGGGCGCTCGCAGCTAGCTGCCGACCGGGTAGAGGGCCTGGGCCGCCGGGTGCCCGCCGTCGATGTCCGAGATCGCCGTGGCGACCACGACCTCGGTGCCGTCCGGAACCGCGCCGGAGACGGTGAGGGTTGCCTCGCGGGTGTCGGGGTCGTACGACGGCGGAGCGAGGAGCGGGATGGTCTGCTCGCCGGACGTCTCCAGCCAGAGCGAGCCGCTGGTGACACTCGACGGGTCGAGGTCGGCGTCGAAGGTGATCGTCACCACGCTCTCCGGGTTGAGCGAGCCCTGGGCCGGCGGGGCCACGCTGACGCTCAGGACGTGGGGGCCGCTGCCCTGGGCCCGAAGGGACGGGACCGAGAGTCCGGTCACGAGCCACTGCCCCCCACTCTGACTCAGGACCATGGTCTCGTCGGTCAGCTGGCCCGGAGAGGTGCCGGTCGGGTCCACGATCAGCCGGGCTGAGGCGGTCAGGGTGGGGCCGGCGGTCGCGCTTCCGGCCGCGCACTCGGAGCTGATCACGTACCCGCGGCCGATCGCCGCCGGGGTGAGCTGGGCAGCGGAGGGAGCCCCGGTCGCGCTGAGGGCGGTGAGCCCGGCCTGGTCGTGAGAGACCTGGTCGTCCACGAACTGGGTCAGCACCTGGTCGGCGTCCTGGCAGACGGAGGTGGCCGGTGAGGTCGACGAGCCCGGCTGCACCTCGGCCACGTCCAGGCTCCCGGCGGCCACGAAGGCCAGCTGGGCCCCGTCCGGAGAGAAGGCGAGCGAGCTGGCAACGTCCGCGGTGGTTCCGAGCACCGTGCCCTCAAATGTCTCCACCTCGATGCCACCGGGGTCGAGACCGTAGGCGAGCGTCATCCCGTGGCCGTCGAGGGCAAGCTGCTCGATGCCTTCGGTCGGCGCCCCGGGGACCGGCGTGATGACGGTCGGGTCGCTGACCGGTGCCTCCAGCACCGTCGCCACCTCCGCCTCATTGCCCGCGTCCACCCAGGCGACCTCATCGCTCGCGCCGCTGAAGGCCACCACCCCGCTGCTGCTCCCGGCCAGTTGGGTGGGCGACGGGATCTGACCACCGGCGGTCGCCAGCGTGACCAGCCACCCGTCGGCGGCGCTCGGGATGTAGGTGGCAGACGGCGTGGCGGCCGGCGAGGCGAGCGCCGCGGAGGAGGTGCTGGAGGGGGTCGGGTTCGCCGTCGCAGTGGCGGGCGCCGGGGTTGCCGTGGAGGTGGGGCCGGCCACATCGGACCCGGGCAGGAAGGCGTATTCCCCGTCGGGGGCGAGCACCACCCCGGAGCCCGTGCCACCGGACGGGAAGGCATAGAGCTGCTCCGACTGCTCGTCGGACACGTTCACGGTATCGATCTCCTGGGAGGTCACGAAGACGATCCGGTTGTTGCCGTCCCAGGCCAGCGCCGTCACCGTGGCGCCGGGGGCGGACCCGCTCGACCACACCTGGTTGGCCTGGCTCCCATCGGCCTGCTCCACCACGATCTCACCGCTGCCGTTGGCGCCCGTCAGCGCCAGGGCGACGCTGAAGCCGTCCGGTGAGACCGCGACCGCCGCCGCCGGCGTGGCACTCAACGAGATCGGCATCTGGTCATCGGGGAAGACCACGGCCCCCTCGGCTGGCGCGGGGGTGGCGCTGCTAGCCGGCGAGCTGGCGAGCGGCGAGCTGGCCGGCGTCGCCGACGGGGTCGGCGAGCCCGTGGGGCTGGCCGAGGCGGTCGCCGAGGGAGCGGTCCCCGCCGTGGCCGGAACCGCGCTCGCATCGGTGACCCCGGGAGCGCTGGCCGGGCCCCAGAAGGCCAGCCCGTCGCTCGCCGCCGTGCCCATCACGGCCGGCTCCAGCACCGGCGCGGGGGAGGCCGAGGGGCTGGGCGGAGACGACGGCTGGGTGCCGAAGTCGATGGTCACGTTGGAGGCGAGTGTCTGGCCGCCCGTGCTCTGGATCGCCGCCTTGGGGATCGTGACCTGGTAGTCGGTGTCGGCGGCAAGGGGGTGGGTGGGCGTGACCACCAGGGTCTCGGCGCTCTCCCACGTGACCGTGACCTGGGTGGCCGGCTGGATCTTGAGCGCGTTCACCACCGCAGCCTCGCTCTGCGAGTTGAGCGGCTCGTTGAAGCTGAGGGTGATGGCCTGGTGAGGGTCGACCGCGCGCTGGTGGCTCACGTTGGAGGCGACGACAGCCAGCCTGCCCGGGGGCGGGGTGCCACCCGTGAGCGTCACCACCACGGCCGCCGCCGCGGCCAGGGCCGCTGCAACTCCGAAGCTGCCCCAGATCGCCAGCCGGCGAGGGGCTCTCCTGGTCCGGAAGGTGTGCCGGGGGGCCAGCACCGTGCGCGCCTCATCCATCAGCCGGGCGCGGAGGATGGGCGGGAACCTCGGGTCGAGGACCGGCTCGAGCCGGCTCTCGCGGACCACCTGAGCGAGCTGGAGCAGGTCGGGGTCCTCGCCGAACAGCTCGGAGAGCTCGGCGTCGAAGCGGTCGCGGCGTTCGCTCACAGCGTCTCTCCGGCGACCGCGGCGACGCCCAGCCGCTGCCGGACGCCGATCATGCCGCGGTGAACCAGCAGCTTGACGGCACCCTCGCTCTTGCCCATGATCTCGCCGATCTGGGCCAGCTTGAGGTCCTCTCCCAACTTCAGGGTCATGGCGGTCCGCTGCTGCTCCGGGAGAGCGTCGATCGCCGCCCAGACACGAGCGGCCTCAGCCGACTCGACCACCCTCTCCACCACCGAACGGGTCGGGTCGACGATCTCGACGGCCGCGTCGAGGCTTGCCTGCGGCCGCCGCTGGCGGAAGTGATCGGCGATGGCGTTGGCGCTGATCTGGTACAGCCACGAGCTGAACGGGTGCCCGGAGGGCCGGTAGCGCGGCATGGCCCGGAGTGCCTTCATGAAGACCTCCTGGGTGACGTCCTCAGCGGCGTCCTGATCTCGTGTCCGGCTGTAGGCGAACCGGTAAATCTGACCGAAGTAGTGGTCGTACAACTCCCCGAAAGCGTCGGCGTCCGTCTTGGCACGCTCAACCAGCTGATCCTCATAGGCCCGGGGTAGGGTCATCGCACGTCTCTCATCCCCAGGCGTGTGTGCCTGGTGAACGGATCGGCGGGTGGGGAGGTTACGGGGCAGCTCATGTCAACGGCGGCGGTCTGCGGACACGCGCGGTCGGTGCCTCCCCCGAGCGTACTGGCTGATCGGGACGGATGGGCGCCGGCCAGTATAGGTGACCAGTCGGGGTGTCTCACGGGAGTTGTGGCACTCGCCCAATCTGAGCTCTCCTTTCCAAAACCGGTTCGGAGTCCGCCACCGAATAGAATTGGCCCACGTGATCCCCCGTTACACGCCGGCCGCGATCGCCGCCATCTTCAGCGACCAATCCCGGCTCCGGCGGTGGCTGGAGGTGGAGCTCCTGGCCGCCGAGGGCTGGGCCGCCGTCGGGCGGATCCCCTCGGAGGCCGCGAAGCGGCTCAGGGCGGGCGCCCGTGTGGATCCAGCTCGCGTCGCCGAGCTGGAGGCCGAGCAGGGCCACGACGTCGCCGCCTTCGTCCAGGCGGTCCAGGAGACCGTCGGCGATGAGGGGCGCTTCTTCCACCTGGGACTCACCTCCTCCGACGTGGTCGACACCGCCCTGGCCACCCAGCTCCGGGACGCGGCCCGCCAGATTGACGACGACGCGGCTGCCCTCGAGGCGGCGCTCGCCGCCCAGGCGGCGCGGCACCGGCTCACCATGATGCCGGGCCGGACCCACGGGGTCCACGCCGAGCCGCTCAGCCTCGGGGTCAAGCTCGCCAATCACTACGACGAGGTGAGACGCGGCCGCGTCCGGCTGGCCGCCGCAGCGTCTGAGGTTTCGGTGGGCCAGGTCAGCGGACCGGTGGGAACTTACACGTCGGTCCCGCCGGAGGTCGAGGAGCACGTCTGCCGGGGCCTCGGGCTGGCCGTGGCCGACGCCGCCACCCAGGTGTTGGCGCGGGACCGTCACGCCGCCTTCGTCGCCTCGATCGCCATCCTGGGGGCCAGCCTCGAGCGGCTCGCCACCACCGTCCGGCTGCTCCAGCAGACCGAGGTCTCGGAGCTGGAGGAGCCCTTCGCACAGCGGCAGAAGGGGTCGTCAGCGATGCCCCACAAGCACAATCCCGTCCTCTCCGAGCGGGTCTGCGGCATGGCCCGGGTGCTGCGGGGCTACGCCGTCACTGCCATGGAGGACGTTGCGCTCTGGCACGAGCGCGACATCTCCCATTCATCCGCCGAGCGCATCGTGCTGCCCGACTCCTGCGCGCTGCTCGACTACATGATCAGGCTGTGCACGCGCCTCGTCACACAAGTTCGTGTCAATCCTGACAAGATGTTGGCGGATGTCCAGACCCTCGGCCGGATCACCTGCTCCCCCCGCGTGCTCGATGCCCTGATCGTTGCCGGATGGTCCCGGGAACGGGCGTACCGCGAGGTGCAGACCCTGGCTGAGAGGGCCCGCCGGGGCGAGGCGGGCTTCGAGGCGCTGGTGCGCGGCCAGCTCGGCGAGGTCCTCTCCGCGGAGCGGCTGGATGCCTGCTTCGACCTCGCCACCTACCTAGCCGGCATCGACGGTACCTACCGGCGGCTCGGGCTCGAGATCCGCGATGCGGAGACGGGGACGGCGACCGAGGAGCGTCCGCAGCTCGCCGTCGAGGCGGGGATTGGAGGAGGGCTTGCATGACCCCGGTGCTGATGGCGGCTCAGGACGTCGGGCTCGAGGTGTTCCGGCGCGGCAAGGTGCGGGACACCTTTGTTCTCGACGACGGCAGCCTGCTGATGGTGGCGACCGACCGGCTCTCCGCCTTCGACGTCGTGCTGCCCGATCCGATTCCGGACAAGGGGAGGGTGCTGACACAGATCTCCCGCTGGTGGTTCGAGAGGACCGCGCACGTCGCGGCCAACCACCTGCTCCCGGACCGGCCGGACGCGGTGCCGCCGGCCATCTGGGCGCAGTGGCGGGAGCGCTCGATGCGCTGTGCGCGGGCGGAGCGCATCGATATCGAGTGCGTGGTCAGGGGCCACCTCTCGGGCTCGGGCTGGAAGGAGTACCGCGACCGGGGGACGCTCGCCGGCGAGCCGCTGCCCCCGGGGTTGCGCGAGTCCTCACCACTCCCCGAGCTGCGCTTCACTCCGTCCACCAAGAACGACAGGGGGCACGATGAGAACATCAGCCGTGCCGAGCTGGCCAGGATCATCGGTGCCGAGCTCGCCGGACTGCTCGAGCGGACCTCGCTCGAGCTCTTCCGCTTCGCCGCTCTGCTCTGCACCGGCCGGGGCATCATCCTGGCCGACACCAAGTTCGAGTTCGGGATGATCGACGGCCGGCTCTGCCTGATCGACGAGATCTTCACTCCCGATTCCTCGCGCTTCTGGGAGGCGTCGGAGTGGCGCGAGGGCGAGACCGCCCTCTCCTTCGACAAGCAGCCGGTCCGCGACTACCTGGAGACGCTCGACTGGGACAAGCGGCCCCCCGGCCCTTCGCTTCCCCCGGAGGTCGTGGCGGCGACCACCGCCCGCTACCGCGAGGCGGCCCGGCGGATCTGTGGGCTGGAGCCATGAGGTACACCGCCGAGGTGGTGATCTCGCTCAAGCCCGTGGTCAACGACCCGCAGGGGCTCACCGTGCGGGCTGGACTTCACCAGCTCGGCTTTGCCGAGGTCTCGGAGGTGCGGGTGGGGAAGCACATCAGCATGGAGGTGGACGGCGACTCCGAGTCGAGCGTCCGGCGACGGGTGGCCGACATGTGCGAGAAGCTCCTGCGCAACCCCGTCATCGAGGACTACCGCATCGAGCTCCGGCCTTCCGTCGATCTGTCGCCCACGCCGACCGCCCCGCCCGCATGAGGTTCGGGATCGCGGTCTTCCCCGGAACCTGGAGCGACGGCGACTGCGCGCGGGCCGTCGAGGTGCTCGGACACCAATCCGTCCGCCTCTGGCATAGGGACGGCGATCTCCAGGGCTCCGACTGCGTCATCCTCCCGGGCGGGTTCGCCTACGGTGACCACCTTCGCACCGGCGCCGTCGCCCGATTCGCCCCGCTCATGGACTCGGTGCAGGAGTTCGCCGCTGCGGGCGGGCTCGTCCTCGGGATCTGCAACGGCTTCCAGATCCTCTGCGAGGCCCACCTGCTCCCGGGCGCGCTGACCCGCAACGCCTCGCTCGAGTTCCGCTGCGAGACCACCTGGTTGCGGGTGGAGACGGTCGATACGCCATTCACCCGGGATTGCGAGAGGGATGGAGTGCTGGCCATCCCGGTCAGCCACGGCGAGGGCCGCTTCGTCGCCGACCCGTCCACGCTGGACCGTTTGGAGGCCGAGCACCGGGTCGCCTTCCGTTACGTCGCCCGCGATGGATCGGCGGTGGGCGAGGCCTCTCCCAACGGATCCATGCGCGACATCGCCGGCATCGTGAGCGAGGGGCGCAACGTGCTGGGGATGATGCCCCACCCCGAGCGCGCGGCCGAGCCGCTGCTCGGCAGCGATGATGGGATGCACATCTTCCGGAGCGTGGTCGAGGCGGTGGCCAAGCGCACCGCCTTCACGGTGGCTCCATGACCGCGGCGGTCCCCGTCTCCGATGCCACCCTCGCTGAGGTGGCGCTGACCCGCGGCGAGTACGAGCTGGCGTGCCGCGGGTTGGGGCGGGTCCCGACCGAGGTGGAGCTGGGCGTGATCGGTGCGATGTGGAGCGAGCACTGCGGGTACAAGACGAGCAAGCCCCTCCTCGCCCGTCTGCCCGTGAGTGGTGCGCGGGTGCTGCAGGGCCCGGGGGAGAACGCCGGTGCGGTCGACATCGGAGGTGGGCTCGCCTGCGTCTTCAAGATCGAGTCCCACAATCACCCGTCCGCGATCGAGCCGTATCAGGGAGCGGCCACGGGGGTCGGCGGCATCCTCCGCGATGTCTTCACCATGGGCGCGCGGCCTGTCGCCCTGCTCGATTCACTGCGCTTCGGGCCATTCGACGAACCGGCGCAGCGGCACCTCCTCGATGGCGTCGTGGCCGGCATCGGCGGCTACGGCAACTGCATCGGCGTCCCCACCGTCGGTGGCGAGATCTACTTCGATGAGTCCTACCGGCACAACTGCCTGGTCAACGCCATGTGCGTCGGCGTCATCGAGCAGTCCAAGCTGACCCGGGCGGCCGCCGCCGGTCCCGGCAACCTCGTCCTGCTGGTCGGTGCCGACACCGGTCGTGACGGCATCCATGGCGCCACCTTCGCCTCGGTCGAGCTCAACGAAGCCTCCAGTGAGAGACGTCCCGCGGTCCAGGTCGGCAACCCCTTTCTCGAGAAGTGCCTGATGGAGGTCTGCGTCACCCTGGCCGGCGACCCGCGGATCGTCGCCATGCAGGACCTGGGGGCGGCCGGGCTCACCAGCTCGTCCGCCGAGCTGGCCCACCGAGGTGGGTGCGGCATCGAGATGGACGTCTCCCGCATCTCGCGGCGAGAGCGGGGGATGACGCCCTACGAGGTGATGCTGAGCGAGTCGCAGGAGCGGATGCTGCTGGTGGTGAGGCCGCAGGACGCGGCCTCGGTGCAGGTGGAGTTCGACCGCTGGGACCTCCACTCGGACGTGATCGGAACGGTCACCGACACCGGACGTCTGGTGGTGTCCGATGGCGGAGCGGTGGTCTGCGACCTCCCGCTCGACCTCCTGATCGACGACGTGCCGCTTCGCCATCCGGAGGCGCTGCGCCCCGCCGGGCTGGACGAGGCGCTCTCGGTGGATCCGTTCGCCATGACGCCGCCCTGGTCGATGGGCGAGACCCTGCTCCGCCTCATCGGCAGTCCGAACATCGGCAGCCGCCGGTCCATCTTCCGGCGCTACGACCACCAGGTCGGCGACGACACCGTGGTCCTCCCCGGCGGCGACGCCGCCCTGCTGCGCGTGAGAGGCACCGCCGGGGCGATCGCTCTCACCACCGACGGCAACGCTCGCTACGCGGCCCTCGACCCGCGGCGGGGCGCCGCCATCGCCGTCTGCGAAGCCGCCCGCAACGTGGTCGCCGTCGGAGCCACGCCCGTCGCGGTGACCAACTGCCTCAACTTCGGCAATCCCGAGAAGCCCGAGGTCTTCTGGCAGCTCTCCGAGGCCGTGGAGGGGATGCGCGAGGCCTGTCTGGCCCTCGGTGTCCCGGTGGTGAGCGGCAACGTCTCCCTCTACAACGACACCGAGGGAGTGAGCATCGACCCGACCACCGTGATCGGGATGGTGGGGCACCTGGAGGACCTGGAGCGACGCTGCGCGGCAGGCTTTGGACAGGACGGTGACTCGGTACTCCTGGTCGGGCCGGTGGGGATGGATCTGGGTGGCAGCGAGTACCAGCGCCTGGCTCACGGGGTCAACGCCGGCCCTCGACCGACCCTCGACCTCGACCTCGAGCGGAGGGTTCAGTCCGCGGTGCTGGAGATGATCGCCGCCGGGCTGCTCAGCTCCTGCCACGACCTCGCCGAGGGAGGTCTGGCGGTGGCGCTGGCCGAGAGCTGCATCCTCGGTGGTCGCGGTGCGCAACTCAGCGAGCGCCTCTTCGCACTCGGCGCGCCCGTGGTGCAGGCGGGGCTCCTCTTCGGCGAGTCCCAGTCACGCTTCCTCGCGAGCTCGGCGGCCACGGGTGTCGGCGCGGTGCGCGCCATCGCCCGGCGCCACGATGTCGACGTGCGCGAATTGGGCACCACCGGCGGGGATCGGGTGACGGTGATCGACGTCTTCGATCTCGCGCTGATCGAGCTGGCTCGAGCCCACGCCGCCGCGCTGATGCCGGCACGTTGATGGAGGGTGCCCGCCCCTATACTGATCTGGACCCCGTCCCCCACTCGGTGTCATGGGAGGCCGGACGTGCGGAGAGCCCCCTGGCGTTGGCCACCATGCAGCTCTGTGTGACGGCGCAGCCCTCTGTGACTGCGTCGTGGTGACGGTGACGGGCCGGCCGCGTGCCTGAGCGCAGGCACCCGCCCGCCGGGCTGGGCCGGGATCGGCTCATGGACGCCGAGCGGATGCACGAGGAGTGCGGGCTCTTCGGGGTCTTCGCACCCGGCGAGGATGTCGCCAACCTCACCTACTTTGGCCTCTACGCGCTGCAGCATCGCGGGCAGGAGTCCGCCGGCATCGCGGTGAGCAATCGCCTCGACATCCTCATGCACAAGGAGATGGGCCTGGTCGCCCAGGTCTTCGACACCGAGGCCATGGGCCCGCTGGCCGGCGACATCGCGATCGGGCACACTCGCTACAGCACCACCGGGAGCCCGCGCCTTCCCAACGCCCAGCCGATGCGTTTCGAGCACAGCCAGCTCGGCCCGGTCGTGCTGGCCCACAACGGCAACCTCATCAACGCCGGAGAGATCCGCTCCGAGCTCGCCGGCGAAGGCGTCGAGTTCCTCTCCACCAGTGATACCGAGGTGCTGGGCCGACTCCTGGCGCGCACTCCCGGTCGTACCCTCGACGACGCCCTCCGGCGGGCCCTTCCCCGGGTGCACGGCGCCTACTGCCTGCTCTTCCTGACCCGCGATTCCCTGGTCGCCGCTCGGGATCCGCTGGGGATCCGGCCCCTCTGCCTGGGCCGCTACGGCGATCCGGAGGCGCCGGGTGGCTCCGGCTACATCGTCGCCAGCGAGACCTGCGCACTCGACGTGGTCGGTGCCAACTTCATCTGCGAGATCGATCCCGGTGAGATCGTGACCATCGACGCCTCCGGGATGCGCAGCAGCAGGATCCCCGCCGACGCACCCAAGCGGGCCATGTGCTCCTTCGAGTTCATCTACTTCGCCCGGCCCGACTCCGTGATGCAGGGGAGGTCGCTGTACGAGGCGCGTCGCCAGATGGGTCGCGAGCTCGCGCGCGAGGCACCGGTGGACGCCGACGTGGTCATCACCCTTCCCGACTCCGGGACCCCCGCCGCCATCGGGTTCGCCGAGGAGACGGGTGTCCACTTCGAGGAGGGGATGATCAAGTCCCGGTACATCACCCGGACCTTCATCCAGCCCACGCAGCGGCTTCGGGAGTCGGGCATCCGGCTGAAGTTCAACCCGATGCGCCACGTCCTCGAGGGGCAGCGGGTGGCCCTCGTCGACGACTCCATCGTCCGGGGCACGACCAGCAGGCGCATCGTCGACGAGCTGCGCCGGGCCGGTGCGGCCGAGGTGCACATGCGGATCGCCTCCCCTCCCATCATGTGGCCCTGCTTCATGGGCATCGACATCGCCTCGCGCAACGAGCTGATCGCCGCCAATCACAGCGAGGAGGAGGTGGGCCGGCTGGTCGGGGCGGACAGCCTCCGTTACCTGAGCATCGCGGGGCTGCGCCGGTCCATGGGCGACCCCGAGGGTCGTGGATTCTGTTTCGCCTGCTTCACAGGCGATTACCCGGTTCGCGTCCCCCAGCAGCTGGAGATGGACAAGATGGCCATGGAGCGCGCGGACCCTCCGGTCGAGGTGTCCCCGGCCCTCGCCCAATTCACCTGAGGGGTCCGCGTCCGACCGGCGCTAACATCGCGAACGAGAAGGCGGCACCTCCCCCCACCCGGCAACAGCGTCCCGGGCATGACGGTCCCGCCGCAGACGCCATCTGGAGACAGCGGACCATGGGCGACGATCGGCAGGCAGGCGATCCCGGGCCGGGTGCCACACCCGGGCAGACGAGTGGCCAGGAGGTCCCCCCCTCGCAGCCGCCGCCATCGGGCTGGTCCAGCCCGCCTCCTGGTTGGGCCCCGCCACCGTGGGGGGGCGGCACGCCGGGGTGGGGACCCGCCGAAGCTCAGGGTGGGCCTCCCGCCTGGGGGCCACCGCCGCCCCCGTGGGGCCCGCCCGGATCGGCGCCGTGGCCGGGCCAGTTGGGATACGCGCCGGCCCCCGGATCAGAAGTGCCCACTCCCCACCGGGGGCGGAGGCTGTTCGCCCTGGTGCTCGGCGCCATCCTGATCGCCGCCGTGGTCGCCGTCCCCGTCGCCATCCTGGTCAGTCGCGGCGGTACACCCAGCACGGTGGCGCCCCCTGCGGCATCGCCCACTCCGAACCCGTCCCAGCGGGCGGCCGCGGCTCAGGCCTCCGCTCTCTACGCGCAGGCGCTGACCGCCGCGGAGCAGTCGGCCGGGTTCAGCTACTCGGCGACCTCCTCCGGAGGCGGGGGCAAGCTGACGGTCACCGGCGTCTCCGGCCAGGACGACGGCACCCAGGTCTTCACCGAGACCACCGCCTACGGTGACGAACAGTTCAGCCTCCGGCTCGCCCCCGACCAGACGGTGTACTTCCAGGGCAACGCCCCGGCTGCCGAGGATCAGATGGGGGTCTCCGCGAGCGCGGCCTCCGGGGTCGCCGGGCAGTGGGTCTCGGTGCAGATCGGTGATGGTCCGTACAAGAACCTCGAGGTCGGGATCACCGTCGGCTCACAGCTGTCGGAGGCCACGCTCGAGGCCACCTCGACCGAGTCGGTCACCGGATCCGGCGGCACCCAGCTGACCAGGATCCTCGGAACCGTGCCTGAGACGAGCACAGCCCTGGCGGGGACGGCCCATCTCGACATCTCGCCGACCACGCACCTCCCCGTCTCCTACGTCGTCTCCTCCAGCGACGGCGCCGGCACGCAGACGGAGACGTTCACCGCGTGGGGCACGGCGCCCTCGGTGACCGTACCCTCGGCTGCCGTCGCATGGTCGACCCTGACCACGTCCGAGCCCGCGGGCGGCTACGGCACTGGCCAGACACCAACACCGGCTCCGACGCCGACCCCGGCGGGAGCGTCCACCTAACCCATGGCCGGGGACCATCCCGCAGCGCGCGGCGCTCCCCCGGTTACGTAGACTGCCGCGGAGATGGGAGATCTGCGCTACGCGGATGCCGGCGTTGACATCGACGAGGGCGACCGCGCCGTCCGGCTGATCAAGCAGGCGGTCACGGCCACCCACGGCCCCGAAGTGCTCGGCGGGATCGGCGCCTTCAGTGGCCTCTTCGCCTTTGACCCGCTGCGCTGGAAGCAGCCCGTCCTGGCGGCGAGCACGGATTCCGTGGGAACCAAGGTGAAGGTGGCGATCGCCGCCGGCCGCTACCGCGGCATCGGCATCGACCTGGTCAACCACTGCGTCAACGACATCCTCTGCAGTGGCGCCGAGCCACTCTTCTTCCTCGACTACTACGCCACCGGCCGCCTCTCGCCCGAGCGCCTCGCCGAGGTGGTCGGGGGCGCCGCGTCAGCCTGCGGAGAGGCCGGCTGCGCCCTGGTGGGCGGCGAGACCGCCGAGCTGCCCGGCCTCTACGCCCTCGGCGACTTCGACATCGCCGGCTTCATCGTCGGCTGCGTCGAGCGCGACGGGATCATCGACGGCCACCGCATCGAGGTCGGCGATGCTGTCCTCGGGCTGCCGAGCAGCGGTCTCCACACCAACGGCTACTCGCTGGTGCGGCACATCCTGGCCGAGCGTGAGATCGCCTGGGACGCCGTCCTTCCCGGCACCACGGCCCCCATCGCCGATCTCCTGCTGGAGCCGCACCGCTCCTACCTCCCCGCGATCCGCGAGCTGCGCTCGCGCGTGGAGATCCGCGGCCTGGCCCACATCACCGGGGGTGGCCTGCTCGGCAACGTGCCCCGGATGCTCCCCCCCGGGATGGCGGCCCGCATCGAGCGGGACGCGTGGGAGGTTCCGGCGCTCTTCACCGCGCTGGAGGCGGTGGGCGGGGTCCGGGCCGAGGAGATGTGGCGGACCTTCAACATGGGGGTCGGCATGGTGGTGGTCGTGCCCGCCGCCGCAGCCTCCGCGGCCGGCGTCTCCGCCGCCGGGCTGCCGATCATCCCCCTCGGCGAGATCGTCGACGCCAGGGACGGTCACCAAGTCGTCCTCCAATGAGCGCGGGGGTCCGGGTCGGAGTCCTGGTCTCCGGTCGCGGGAGCAACCTCGAGGCTCTCTGCGCCGCGGCGGCGTCCCCGGGCTTCCCCGCCCACATCTCACTGGTCATCAGCAACCGGCGCGATGCCCCCGCCCTGGAGATCGCCGGCAGGTGGGGCATCCCCGCCGAGGTGATGCCGCTCAGCCAGTACGGCCATGACGACCGGGCCCGCGACGGCGCGATGCGCGATCGCCTCCGCCTGGCCGAGGTCGAGCTGGTGGTCTGCGCCGGATACAACCGCATTCTCACCGACGAGTTCCTGGCCGCCTTTCCCGATGCCATCCTGAACGTTCACCCGTCGCTGCTCCCCGCCTTCGGCGGCGGCATGCACGCGGTCGAGGCCGCGCTGGACCACGGGGTCAAGATCAGCGGGTGCACCGTTCAACTCCTGGAGCCCGGCATCACCGACGGCGGCCCGATCATCCTGCAGCGCGCGGTGCCAGTTCACGAGGGCGACACCGTCGAGAGCCTGCAGGAGCGCATTCACGAGCAGGAATGGATCGCGGTCCCGGAGGCCGTGCGGCTCTGGTGCGAGGGGCGCATCCGGCGGGAGGGACGCGTCGTTCGCATCGCGCCTCCGGTCGAGGTGGCGGACGCGCGCTCCTCTCAGGCAGACTCCCTCACGTGAGAGCCCTCATCGGCGTCAGCGACAAGTCGGGCCTCGCTGACTTCGCCCGCGGTCTCCACGAGGCCGGGGTGGAGCTGATCGCCACCGGTGGCACCGCCAAGGCCCTCGCGGATGCCGGTATCCCGGTGCGCCAGGTCAGCGAGGTCACCGGCGCACCCGAGATGCTGGACGGCCGGGTCAAGACCCTCCATCCGGCCATCCACGCCGGCATCCTCGCCCGCCGCGATCTCCCGGAGCACATGCGGGCCCTGGAGGAGCACGGCTACGCGCCGATCGACCTGGTGGTTGTCAGCCTCTACCCGTTCGCCGCCGCCGTCGCCTCCGGCGCCGACCGGGAGACGGTGATCGAGAACATCGACATCGGTGGGCCCACCATGATCCGGGCCGCCGCGAAGAACAGCGGCGCGGTGGCCGTCGTCGTGTCGCCCTCCCAGTACAGCGAGGTTCTGACGGAGATCCAGGAGGCGGGGGCGGTGAGCCCGGCCACCCGGACGCGGCTTGCCGCCGAGGCGTTTGCCCACGTGGCCGCGTACGACACCGCGGTCGCCGACTGGCTCGCCGGTGGACCGTCGGATGGGCCGATGCGGCGCAACTTCACCACCGGCGGACCGCTGATCGCCGAGCTCCGCTATGGGGAGAACCCCCATCAGCGGGGAGCCCTCTACGCGGTGCCGGGAGTCCCGGGTGGGGTCGCCAACGCCCGCCAGCTGCAGGGGCCCGCCCTCTCCTTCACCAACTGGCTGGACGCCGACGCGGCCGCCAACCTAGTTGCCGAGTTCGCTGAACCGGCTGCCGCCGTGATCAAGCACACCAACCCGTGCGGATTCGCCACCGGGGACTCCCCGCTCGATGCCTATCGCCGCGCCCACGCCTGCGACCCGAGATCGGCCTACGGCGGGATCGTGGCGCTCAACCGCACACTCGATCTCGCCACCGCCCAGGAGCTGGCCAAGACCTTCCTGGAGATCGTCATCTGCCCCGCGGCCGATGAGGATGCCGCCGCCCGGCTGGCGCGCCGCGAGCGCCTTCGCGTCCTGGTCCTGGACCGTCCCGACTGCGCCGCCGCCTTCGACGTGCGCAGCCTGAGCGGAGGGCTGCTGGTGCAGACCCGCGACCGGGTGTCGGCGGACCGGAGCTCGATGACCGTCGCATCCAAGCGGCAGCCGACCGAGGCGGAGTGGAGCGACCTGCTGGTGGCCTGGAGGGTCTGCCGCCACGTCAAATCCAACGCCATCGTCATCGTGGGCAACCAGATGGCGCTGGGCGTTGGGGCCGGCCAGATGTCCAGGGTCGAGGCGGCCGAGCTGGCCGTCGCCCGTGCCGGCGATCGGGTGGCTGGGACCGTGGCTGCGAGCGATGCCTTCTTCCCGCTCCCCGACGGCCTCGAGACGCTGGGCAGGGCCGGCGTCGGCGCGGTCATCCACCCCGGGGGGTCCAAGAACGACGCCAACGTCGCCGCCGCCGCCGACGCTCTCGGGATGGCCATCGTGCTCACAGGCGAACGTCACTTCCGCCACTGAGGCGGCGTCCGAGCGCCCAATTCGGGGCTGTGACGGACGATCTGACGCCCGGGTCGCGATCCTGCAACGCGGGGAGATGCCGCGATCACGGACCTATGATCGAGCTCCCCTGTGTCGGGGGTATCAGGCCAGCACAACGGGGCGGATGATGCGGAGAACCTGGGGGTTTGATCACCTTTCGATGCCCGCGGGCAGCGTTGCGCTCCGCGCCGGTGGCGCGTGACGCAGGCGGCCGCGAGAACGAGCAGCGCCGTCGTGCCCATGGCCAAGGCCGAGGTCGTGCCGCTCCGTGACCCGCGTGGCCGGGTTGGCCATGTCGTCCAGACGGTGCGGGATGCGACCCAGGGACGTGGCGAAGACATCCGCGCAGGCGCCGAGGCTGCCGTCGATGAGGTCAGCTCGCTGCACCTGCGGCTGGACCGGTTGATGGCGCTCGACAAGCTCAAGTCGGATTTCATGAACCTCACCACCCACGAGCTCCGCTCCCCGCTCGCCATCGTCTACGGCTACCTTTCGATGATGGAGTCGGGCATGCTGGGTGAGCTGTCCGAGGGGCTGAGCGAGGCCGTCGGGTCCTCGATCCAGAGCGTGGAGCTGATGATGCAGCTGGTCACCGAGCTGGTCGAGATGGCCCGGCTCGACGAGACGCGACTCGACCCGACACGCGAGCCGGTCGACCTTGCCGGCGTCGTCGCCGAAGCCGCCGTCCGGGTGGACGGCTCCGAGCGCCACCGCGTCAACCTGGATCTCGGAACGGGTCCGGCGCCGGTGCTCGGCGATCGGGGTCAGCTGCTGCGCGTCTTCTCCAACATCATCGACAACGCGGTCAAGTATTCGCCGGAGGGCGGCGAGATCGGGATCCGGCTGCGGCGGCCGGGCAGGCAGGTCGCCGTGGACATCAGTGACCAGGGTGTGGGGATCGCGCCCTCCGACATGGGTCGCCTCTTCACCCGCTTCGGCCGTATCGTGACCACGGCCACGGAGGGGATCGGCGGCACGGGCCTGGGCCTCTACCTCTGCCGGGAGCTGGTCCGCAGGCTGGGCGGCGACGTCACCGCCACCTCGGTGGAGGGCCAGGGATCCACCTTCACGGTGCGGTTGCCAGGCAAGACCCGCGTGGTCGCGCGCTCCGCGACCTGAGTCTCCGCTCCCGGTCAGCCTGAGGGCGCCTGGGACGCGCCTGGCTCTCCCCGCGCCGCACCGCGTATCTCCCTCGCCAGCCGGGCGGTCTCGACGGCTGCGAGGGCTGCGTCGGCACCCTTGTTGCCGTGCTTGCCGCCCGCGCGCTCCATGGCCTGCTCCAGCGTCTCGGTGGTGAGCACGCCGAACCCGCAGGGCACTCGATGCTCCAGCGACACCCGGGCGACTCCTCGGGCGGCGCCGTCCGCGACCAGGTCGTAGTGGGTGGTCTCCCCCCGGATCACCGCGCCGAGGCAGACGATGGCGTCGGCACCTCCCGAGATGGCCACCTCCTGGGCCACGAAGGGGAGCTCGAAGCTCCCCGGCACCCAGTGCACGGCGATGTCCTCCTCGGCCGCTCCGTGGCGGATCAGGGCGTCCAGGGCACCGCTCAGCAGCCGCTGGGACACGACCTCGTTGAAGCGCGCCACCACGATGGCGACCCGCATCCCGGTGGCGTCGACCCGGCTGTCGTCGACGCCGCCGTCCCCGACCTTCATGGGCGTGATCCTGTCACATCACCGGCGCCCCACACCCGCGCTGCAGGCTGCCGTGAGGCGGCGGAGCTCACCGCTGGGCCCCGGCGGCGGGCCGGCCGTCAGGGCTCGGTGGCCGGGGGGCTGGCGCCCGGCTCGGCCGGGGCGATCGGGGCGGCGTCCGCGGGCTCCACGGCGAGGGTCGCGTCGAAGAGGTGGCCGAGCCTGTCCCGCTTGGTGCGGAGGTAGCGGATGTTGTCGGGCGTGGGGGGTGTCACCAGGGGCAGGTGCTCCACCACCTCGAGGCCGTAGGCGGAGAGGGCGAAGTACTTGCGCGGGTTGTTGCTCAACACCCGCAGCCGCCGGGCACCGAGGTCGGCGAGGATCTGGGTCCCGATGCCGTAGTCCCGGGTGTCGACGGGGAGACCGAGATCGAGGTTGGCCTGCACCGTGTCCGCGCCCGCGTCCTGGAGCGCGTACGCCCTCAGCTTGTCGAGCAACCCGATGCCGCGGCCCTCCTGGCGGAGGTACACGAGGACCCCGCGGCCCTCTTCCGCGATCAGTTGCATGGCGAGATGGAGCTGCGCCTGGCAGTCGCAGCGCTGGGAGCCGAAGACGTCCCCGGTCAGGCACTCGCTGTGCACCCGGCAGAGGACGGGCTCGGGGTCCTCCTCGGAGATCTCGCCCAGAACCAGGGCCACGTGGGGGTCGTGGTCGATGAGGTCCTCGTAGCCGACGCACCGCCAGACGCCCCATCGCGTGGGCAGCCGGGTCTCGGCGCGCCGCACCACCAGCGTCTCGGTGAGCCGCCGGTGGCGGATGAGGTCCTCGATCGTGACCATGCGCAGGCCGTGCATCCGGGCGAACCCGTCGAGGTCGGCGCGCCGGGCGACGACGCCGTCCTCCCGGAGGATCTCGCAGAGCACCCCGCAGGGCTCCCGGCCGGCCATCTTGCAGAGGTCCACGATCGCCTCGGTGTGCCCGGCCCGCTTGAGCACCCCGCCGGGGCGGGCGCGGAGCGGCTGGACGTGTCCGGGGCGGGTGAAGTCCCCCGCTCCCCGTTCGGGGTCGGCGAGGTGACGGATGGTCACCGTCCGATCGTGGGAGCTGACCCCGGTGGTCACCCCCTCCCCGGCGGCGTCCACGGTCACGGTCATGGCCGTCTCGTGAAGCGACGTGTTGTGGTCGACCATGTCAGGAAGTTGGAGGGCGTCCAGCCGTCCGCCCTCGCAGGCCACGCAGAGGAGGCCGCGGGCGTGGGAGAGCAGGAAGTTGATCTGTTCGGAGGTCACCAGGCCGGCGGCCATGCAGAGGTCGCCCTCGTTCTCCCGGTCCTCGTCGTCCACGACGATGACGAAGCGCCCCTCGCGGATGTCGTCGATCGCGTCCTCGATCCGGTCCAGGCTCATGGCGCCGCCTCCCACCCCAGCCCGCGCTGCACGTACTTGGCGGCGAGATCCGCCTCGAGGTTCACCGGGGAGCCGGCTCGCCAGTGCCCCGCCGTGGTGGTCGCCAGGGTGTGGGGGATGAGCGAGACGGTGAAGCGATCGCGCCCGGCGTCGACCACCGTGAGGCTGATGCCGTCGACCGCGATGCAGCCCTTCTCGACCGTGTAGCGTGCGAGGGCGTCGGGGAGGGCGATGCTGACCCAGCGGGCGTCGCCCTCGGGGTGGATCTCGATGACGGTGCCCACCCCGTCCACATGGCCGCTGACCAGATGGCCGCCGACCCGCTCCCCGAATGCGAGCGACGCCTCGAGGTTGACGGCGTCGCCTCGCCGCAGCGTCCCCAGGGTGGTCCGTCGCGCGGTCTCCGGCATCACGTCGGCGCTGAAGCCGCCGCCCGNNCTGCGGCCCGACCTCGGCCAGCACCTCGCCCAACTCGGTGACGATCCCGGAGAACACCAGCTCACACTCCACCCTGAACCGGCGGCGCGCCGCCCTGACGGCGCACACAGTACCCGCTCACCACGATGTCGTCGCCGGCACGCTCCACGGTGACCCCGGCGAGCGGCGCGGCCGCGGCCAGCGTGGCCACGCCCCGACCTGCCACGGCGGACGGTGCCCCCTCGCCCCCCACGACGCGGGGAGCGATGAAGGCGACCACCCGGTCGGCGAGCTCCTGGTCGAAGAGGGAACCGTGGACCTGGGCGCCGCCCTCCACCAGGACGCTGATGCGCTCCTCCTCAGCCAGGAGCTTCAGCACCTCGCCGAGAGGCACCCGTCCGTCCGCGCCAGGTGCGAAGGCGATCACCCTGGCCCCGGCTGCCTCGAGGACCCGGCGGGCGGGGCCAGGCGCCCCCGAGGTGGTGGCGATCACGCACCTGCCGTCGCCCCCGATCACGCGCGCGGCCGGCGGGAGCGAGAGCCGGCT